>JAYVYN010000163.1:0-20141 GCA_043784265.1 Gammaproteobacteria bacterium
GCTTACGTCCGCAAAATTTCTATGATCTGGTAATTGAAGTGGCGATTGTGCGTCCGGGTCCAATCCAGGGTGAAATGGTGCATCCCTATTTACGGCGACGCAATAACGAGGAAGCCGTGAATTATCCGAGCAAAGCGGTCGAAGCAGTGTTGAAGCGAACGCTGGGCGTGCCTATTTTTCAAGAACAAGTGATGCAATTGGCGATAGTTGCGGCGGGTTTCACGCCGGGGGATGCGGATCGCTTGCGGCGTGCGATGGCGGCTTGGAAACGCAAAGGAGGCTTGCAACCTTTTGAACGTCAATTGATCGAGGGTATGCGTGCGCGTGGTTATCCTGAAAGCTTTGCGCGACAAATTTATAGTCAGATATTGGGCTTCGGTGAATATGGATTTCCGGAGTCGCATGCGGCCAGTTTTGCCTTGTTGGTGTATATCTCAGCTTGGTTGAAACATTACGAGCCGGCGGCTTTTTGTGCAGCTCTCATTAATAGCCAACCAATGGGCTTTTATGCACCGGCGCAATTGGTGCGTGATGCGCGTACGCATGGGGTTAAGGTATATCCCGTGGAAGTTACTATGAGTGATTGGGATTGCACCTTGGAGCGAGGCGATGAGGGTCCGAGCTTGCGCTTAGGGTTGCGTATGGTGAAGCAATTGTCGCGTGAGGGTGCTGTGCGCTTGCTGGCTGCGCGTTGTGCAAGCCCTTTTGCGAGTGTAGAGGATCTTGCGGGACGTGCATTGCTGGGACGCTCTGATTTGCAGGCATTGGCTGCCGCCGATGCTCTTAAAGATTTAGTGGGCCATCGGCATCATGCGGTATGGGCAGTGAACGGGGTTGAGCCTACCTTACCCCTACTCAAGACTGCGATTCTATCTGAGGGTATTCCTCTGTTGCGTGCGCCGCGAGAGGGTCAAGAAATTGTGGCCGACTATGGCAGTACTGGGGTGACCTTGCGACGGCACCCTTTGAGTTTGTTGCGGGAACAATTGGCGTGCCGGCATATTATCCCTACCCAGACACTTTGGGATTTGGCGGATGGACAAATTGTCACGACTGCGGGATTAGTAATCACGCGCCAACGGCCGGCGAGTGCAAGTGGTGTGACTTTCGTGACTTTGGAAGATGAAACGGGTTATGCGAACTTGATTGTCTGGGAGAAAATTGCCGACGCGCAGCGTGCGATCTTATTGGAGTCTAGGCTTTTAAAAGTACGCGGCAAGCTGCAGCGTGAAGGGGATGTATTGCATGTGATTGCCTATCAATTGACTAATCTTTCTGATCTTTTAGGAAAACTAGTGGTGGCTTCGCGTGATTTTCGCTAAATATTATTCAAAATATTTATGTCGCCATTGGACTTAGAATCTCGCATACTTCGGGCCGCAGTACTCTAGCTGCTAGGAGGAGTTTTATGTCGATTAATGTTATCGATCTCGTTACCAAAGGATTGTCTGGCAATTTGATGAGCCAACTGGGAACCGCAATTGGCGCTAGTCAGGAATCAGCATCACGAGGCATCGCGAGTGCGGTCCCGGCAATCCTTGGCGGATTGCTAAAAACATCTTCGACGCAAACGGGTGCAAGCGACCTTGTAAGCTTGTTAACGAATGGAAAGTACGACGGCTTAGTTAGCAATCTTAATAACACGCTGGGCGGCGGTGCTGCTACCGAAAATTTGTTGAAGACTGGTGCGAATTTATTGCCTTCGGTACTGGGTGATCGTACACATGCGGTTACTAGCCTGGTGGGTTCGGCATCCGGTATTAGTCAGGCTTCCGCTGTTTCTTTGATGAGCATAGCGGGGCCGCTGGTCATGGGTTTCATCACTCAGCATTTGCATAGTACCGGTGGCTTAAGCGTTTCATCGTTATTGGGTCTTCTGAATGGTCAAAAATCAGCGATTGCCGCGTCCGCTCCGGCCGGCCTTGCGCAAGCCTTAGGGTTAGCGAGTCTAGATGCAGGCTCAGCACCTGCGCGGCCTACCTACAGCGCTCCGGTGGTTGACGTGCCGACCAGCAATGGTTGGATAAAATGGGTTATTGGTTTGGCGGCCATATTGGCGGCGTTATTTGCGCTGCGCACTTGCCAGAAGCCTGAAGTCGGAACGGTAGTTGCGCCAGTAGCGGTTGAAGTGCCCGCTGCGGCACCTGTGGCAACACCGGTACCGGCGGCTACCACGGCGGTGGTGAGCGACGGACTGACCGCGCTAACACTACCGGATGGGACTGTGATACAGGCGGCTGCCGATGGCGTTGAAGGCAAATTAGTGGCTTTTATCACCGATAGTAGCAAGGTGGTCGATAAGACGACTTGGTTCACTATGGATCGCTTAGCGTTCGCGACGGGGTCCGCGACGCTACAGGGAAAATCGGACGCACAGTTAGATAATATTGCGGCGATTTTGAAAGCATTTCCTAATGTTAAATTGAAAGTGGGCGGTTATACGGATAGTTTCGGCAATGCCGATAAGAACCTTAAATTATCAGCTGATCGTGCCACTGTTACGGTTGCGGCTTTGATCTCGCGTAGTGTCGATGCGACGCGTCTTGAGTCTGAAGGGTATGGTGATAAATTCCCGGTTGCGGACAATGTTACTGAGGAAGGCAAGCAGCGCAATCGTCGCACTGACCTGCACGTCACTCAAAAGTAAAATCGAATTGGCAAATTTAAAAGGCCCGTTTAGCGGGCCTTTTTTCTTAGCACGGGAATTGAATCACCGATTTTGTAGTCTTCGAAATCGCTGATCAGCTCAGCGGTACGCCTATCCTCCATGACGCGCTCTAAGCGTCGCCAAGTAGGCTCTTGTCCTTTGGAAGCTCGACGTTTACGAGTGTCAACGTCCCGCAGAATGTAATCTACATCCACGGCCTCAAGGTCAGTCTCAAGATCCGGTGCCGTGTCTTCGGCATCCACTTCTTCAAACTCGGGTGATTCGCGCCTCTCTTGCATGAGCCAATTTATAGTCGCAAATTTAGCCTCTGTGCAATACCTAGTTCACAGTTTGCTATTTCACTAGGTCATTTAATTGAAAAATGGGCAGTAGCAACGCGATAACGATGAACATGACGATCGCGCCCATCAGAACTACCATGAAGGGCCCTAGCAGATTGGTCATCGTGGCGAGAAGCCCATCCATCTCTCGTTCCTGATTAGTTGCCGCGCGTTCCAGCATCTTTTCCAGTTCACCGCTGCTTTCGCCGCTACTAATTAAGTGGATCATCATGGGAGGAAATAGCTTGCGCGCAGCCAGTGACTTGCCGATCGGGGCGCCTTCGCGTACACGCATCGCCGCATCTTCAACTGCGGCTTTCATCGGTTGATTGTTAACCACTTCCGCCGAGATCCTAAGGGCCTCAAGTACCGGCACGGCGCTTGCGGTGAGAATACTGAAAGTTCTCGCGAAACGTGAGGTATTGAGTCCTCGAATGAGCTTGCCTAACAGAGGCACGCGTAGTGTGAACTGATCAAATCGCATGCGGGCTTGCGGTGCTTTCAGCCAGCGCAAAAAACCCCAGGTTAATAGTGCGATGACTATAATCGCGTAAAACCAGTAGTGACGCACACCGTCACTCATCGCGATTAATATTCGGGTGGCTAACGGCAACTCCTGATGGCCGGATTCAAATACCGCTACAACCTGAGGGACCACATACGCGAGGAGGAATGAAACAATGGCGAATGAAAGTACCAATAAAACGATGGGATAGACCAAGGCATTGCTGACCTGTTGGCCCATGACTTGGCGCGATTCCGTGTAGTCTGAAAGGCGTTCTAACACTTGATCCAATTTGCCGGATTGCTCTCCAGCTGAGACGGTCGCTCGGTAGATTTCGGGGAAGGCCTGTGGGAAATCTCGCAGCCCGTCGGCGAGTGGATGCCCCTCAACGACTTTGCTGCGTACCCCTAGTATGACTCGTTGCACACGCGGTTTTTCGGTCTGTTCTGCGACCGCTTGAAGCGACTCTTCTAGAGGCAGTCCTGAGCGTAATAGTGTGGCTAGTTGCCGGGTGAGGAGGGCGAGATCAAGCGTCGATAGGCTGGGGCGAAAAAGGCCTCGCGCACGACTCTTTTTGAGTTCTTTTTGTGCTGTCTCCTGGATATCCATGGGCAGCAATTGCTTATCACGCAGTAGCTGCCGGACGTGCTTTGGCGTGTCGCCCTCAATCAGGCCCTTACGTTCCCGACCTTGAGTGTCTAACGCTGTATATTCGAAGGCACCCATCAGTCCTCGCGTGTGACACGTAGTACTTCTTCAAGCGTAGTTTCGCCCGCCATGACTTTACGTCGACCGTCATCCCGAATACCCGGACTTGCGGTACGTGCGTAGCGCTCCAGGTCCTGTTCGGAGGAACCGTCGTGAATCATAGTGCGCATGTGATCATCCACGGCAATTAATTCGTAAATTCCAGTGCGTCCCCGATAGCCATTGCCGGGTTCGCTACTCGGACGATACATTTGCACCGCTTGCCCGTGCGGCTCGAGATTCAGCAAGCGACGCTCGTACTCTCCCGCCGTGAACTGTTCTTTATTGTCGGGGTTGAGCACTCGCACCAGACGCTGGGCTAGTACGCCGATGAGACTGGAGGAGAGGAGAAAAGGCTCGATGCCCATGTCGCGTAGTCGAGTCACGGCACCGACGGCGGTGTTGGTGTGCAAAGTTGAGAGCACTAAGTGACCTGTGAGACTGGCCTGCACGGCGATTTGGGCTGTTTCCAAATCACGGATTTCGCCAACCATGACCACATCCGGATCTTGGCGTAGGATTGCGCGTAGCCCGCGCGCAAAGGTCATTTCGACCTTAGTATTGACCTGAGTTTGCCCAATACCGTCGATGTAGTATTCGATGGGATCCTCGACCGTCATCACATTGCGGGTATTGTCGTTGATGCGCTCGAGTGCCGCGTACAGAGTGGTGGTCTTGCCCGAGCCAGTGGGACCTGTGACTAGGATAATTCCATGGGGTTTGTGGATGATTTCATCCATCATCTGTTGCGTGCGTGAATCCATGCCGAGAGAAGTCAGCTCGATGCGCCCCGCCTGCTTGTCGAGTAGACGTAAAACTACTCGCTCACCGTGACCTGAGGGCAGGGTGGAGACTCGAACATCGACCGCCCGCCCGGCAATTCTTAAAGAGATGCGCCCGTCTTGCGGTAGGCGCCGTTCCGCGATATCCAACTTGGACATGACTTTAATACGCGATACTACGAGCGGTGCGACTGCACGTTTGGTTTGCAACACTTCACGCAATACGCCGTCAACGCGAAACCGAATAACCAAGCGATTCTCGTATGGCTCGATATGAATATCCGAGGCGTTTTCTCGCACGGCCTGAGTCAGCAATGCGTTAATGAGGCGGATAATTGGCGCTTCGTCATCACTTTCCAGTAGGTCTGAGGATTCGGGGATATCCTCTGCGAGGTGCGCAAGGTCAGTGTTGTCGTCCAAGCCCTCAAGCATTTGCATTGCTGCACCGGAACCGGCTTCGTAGGCTACGCGCAACAACGAGTCGAAGGTCTCAACCGATACGCGTTCCAATTTTAAAGGTACACCCATGAAGCGGCGTACTTCGGCTAGGCTTTGAGGTGAAACACCCGGCCTACAAATCGTATCTGCGAAGCCGTCGACAATGCCGCGTACTAAAAGGCCGTGCCGCTTTGCAAACGGGAAAGACAGCTTACGCGGCTGTGCATCTTGCAGTTGTGCGTTCATGGGGGCGCCGGCGCGGGGACGGGGACGGGTACGAGTGAAGGTGCGGGTAAGGGCATTGGCGCTGGCGCTGGTGTAGGCGTCGGCGCTGGCGGTATCACCGGTTGGGTTTGCCCGGGCAACAAGTTTATATGTCCATTGTGCAAGGATTGTTGCTGGCCACGCACTTCGTTGTATTTCTCGATACTCGCCGCTTCAGTTTGTTCATCATCACGTAATATTCGTGGTCGAATAAAGACCATCAAGTTCTTCTTTTGCCGTGAGCCGCTACGAGACTTAAACAGTTGCCCAATAATAGGAATGGCACCTAAGCCGGGCACTCGATCCTCGCTCTCGCTCACCGTGTCTGACATCAATCCGCCTAAGACGATGATGCCGCCATCTTCTATGCGCACCGTGGTCTTGATGGAACGCTTATTGGTGGAGATATCGGCTGAATTGGCTAACTTTGCACCCGGCGAGGAATCTTCTTGCTCAATTTTTAGAAGTACCGAATTGCCTTCATTAATATGCGGCGTGACTTTTAAAATGGTGCCAACTTCTTGCCGCTGAATCGTTTGGAAGGGACTGGTAGTGCCGTTAGTGCTGGCAGTGGTGTTGTTGTAGGATCCGGTAATCAGGGGGATTTCCTGGGTTACTTTGACTTCGGCTTCTTCGTTATTCATGGTCAAAATGGAGGGCGTCGAAATAATATTGCTGGTACCGTCGCTGCGCAGGGCTTGTAGGATGGCGGCAAAATTAGTGCCCGAATTGCCATTATAACGGCCGACGGCAAGAGTCGCGCCGGTGCCTAGGGTGCTGAGCGCGGTACCCAAAGCCGTGGTCCCGCCGGTTGCTGCCGCGCCAATAAGGTTGATGATGCTTGCGCCACTGCTGCCCGGTAAATTACTCACCGCTCCCGGCACGGCACTCTTGCCTTGCCCGTAGAGGGCCCATTGCACGCCTAAGTTCGAGCTCTTGTTGACCGCTACTTCGACGATGATAGCTTCGACCTGAACCTGAGCGCGACGGATATCGAGCTTATCAATTACGGCCATGAGTGACTTCATCACTTTGGGAGGTGCTGTCACGACCAGTGAATTGGTCGGGGCATCGGCCCAAATGGTGACGCTCGCATCGACGTTAGAACTACTCGCGCTACCGGGCGCGCCTGGCACGGGAGGTCCGCCTAAGGCTTTCGCGGAGGCGCTGGCCTGACCTTTTAGTTTGTCGGCGATTTTCTCCGCGTCGGCATATTTAAGGTATCGCACTTGGGTATCGCCGCCGGTTTGTAGTGGCGTATCCATATTGACGATGAGTGCTTTAAGCTTAAGGCGCGGTGATTTTTCGCCGCTGAGTAGGATGCTATTAGTACGATCATCTGCGACGATCTTGACGTTGGCACCGCCGCCCTCGGCTCCTTGTTGGCCTTGGGTAAGTTGATTGACGATGCGCACCACATCCGAGGCGCTGGCATTGTGAAGGGGTATTACTTCTACGGGTTCGTCGCCGCTTTCGTCCATGCGCTGAATGATGCGCAAGATCCGGTTTACGTTGCTGGCGCGGTCCGAGATGATCAACATGTTGGCGCCGGGATACGCGGCAAGATGACCTTGTTGTGGGATCAGGGGACGCAATAAAGGGACCAATTGTGCCGCACTGACATTTTTCATCGTGATAATTTGGGTGACAATCTCATCCGAAGTGCTGCTCACTGAATTTGGAAGATCGTTGGACGGAAATTGGCGCGCGTCGGTATTTGGCATGATTTTAATGACGTGCCCTGAGGGCACGGCCATGTATCCGTATACCTGTAGTACCGCCAAGAACGCTTCGTAAAATGCGGCTGGAGACATCGGTGTCTGCGACAACATTGTGACTTTGGCGTTAACACGCGGATCAATAATAAAGTTTTTACCCGTTATTTCGCTAACTGCCTGGATTATTTGGCTTAAGTCCGCGTCTTTGTAGTTAGGCGTAATCGTTGCCGTAGGGTCGTGCGGCTTCGCTAGTAGCGATATCGAATTGCATACGAGTAGTAAGGCAAGCGTAATAATTTTTTTCTGCATCATAATTTCTCTACACGCTAGTCGTTTAAATTTTCAGTATTATTGGGAGCCGCGGGTGGGGGTGCGCCAGCCGCGCCCTCTAATTCTTTGGCAGCTTCGCCAGCCAATTGCGCCACGTTCAAGGTGAGTTCTTGTTTTTGGCCCGCTCGCTCTATCGTGACGGTTGCGCGGTCAGATGACTGAATTGTATTTAAAACTTCTTGGCTGCGTTGGGGATCGTCGAGGGGTGTGCCGTTGATGGCCGTCACTAAGTCCCCGGGCCGCAATCCTAATTTATTGAATGCCAGGCGGTCGCGCCCGGGGTAGGCGCGAAAGCCGCGCAGCTTGCCGGCAACATTGTCATAGGAGGCCACAGTACGCAGAACTTGATTCAAGACGCTGGGGTCGGCCTGCACCATGCGCCTGACGTTATCGATCGCGGCGCTGGTACGCGGGTCCGCGTTGATGCTTGCGATCGGTGGTGTAACTTGGGTGCCGGTTAAAAGCAGTCGCGGCAGCAAAAGAGTTTCCAGACTCCCGCTTCGATCCAGAAGGACATGGTCCAAAAACACCGAATGCAAAGTCGCGCCACCCACGTTGTCGCCTACCCCGTAGACCTTGGTCGGTCCACCGTCGCTGATAATAGCGATGCCCGCTTTCGGGTTATTGCTGGCGATGGTGCCGGCGAGCACTAAGTTAGCGGTCGATTGCGGTGCGTTGGCAGGGTCTTGACTGCTCGGATCGGCAATAGCCACGCCGAATAGATGAGCAGAAGTTAATCCTTGAATATCCACCCCGCGGTTCCGGGATTGCATAGGGCGTGTGCTGACGGGATGGGGCGATTTTACGGGGCTGCCGCTCAAGAGGATGATGAGCGCGCGGGCTAACTCAACCGCAATAAGGGCTGCCAAGCCTAAGCTGACCAGCCGGGGCGCATTTCCACCCAATCGGGTCAGCCATTCAGTTACGCGCATATCCAGCATGCTCTGATCATACGGGCTACTAGCTTCAACGCTCAAGCATTTGTTTTTTCTTGCTAAAATAAACTGCTGGTGAATGGCGACAGAATCGTCAAATGCGCCTGTTTTAGCGCCATCTCTTGTAAATAGCCAGGCGCGGCCCTATAAACAAGTATCTCGGAAGTGGATGACATATGAGTGACATTGAACATGGCAAGGGTGGAACGGGCTTAGTGGTCGAAGAGGCCAGCCCTAAACTTAAGCGTCCGCCGCTGTACCAGGTTATGTTAGTAAACGATGACTACACTCCGATGGAATTTGTGGTTGATATCCTGGAACGCTTCTTTGCGATGGATCGTACTAAAGCCACGCGCGTGATGCTTGAGGTGCATACCAAGGGTAAGGGCGTTTGTGGGGTGTTTACTTATGAGATCGCCGAGACCAAAGTAGCTCAAGTCATCGCTTATGCGCGCCAGCATCAACATCCTTTGATGGCGACACTCGAAGAGGCCTAATGTGCTTAGTCAAGAACTCGAAATTTGTTTGAATGAAGCTTTTGCGGGTGCGCGCGAGTCGCGACACGAATTCATGACTGTGGAGCATTTATTGCTCGCAATTGTGGATACGCCGCGGGTGCGGGAAATTTTGAAATCCTGTGGCGCGGATATTCCCAAAATTAAGACGGAGTTGAAACAGTTTATTGATCAGACGACGCCGCGCCGTGCGGCGGGCGAGGATCGCGATGTGCAGCCAACATTGGGGTTTCAGCGCGTACTGCAACGAGCAGTTTTCCATGTGCAATCGAGCGGTAAGAAAGAAGTTACGGTATCCAATGTACTGGTTGCCATTTTCAGTGAAAAGCAATCGCATGCAGCGTATTTGCTGAGCATGCAGGATCTATCGCGCTTGGACGTGGTCAATTTCATTGCTCACGGCCTCTCTAAAGCCGGTGGCGAGGAGCGTAGCGATAAGGAGGAAGGAGGTGCGGCGGGTGGAGCTGACGCCGAGCGCGACGCCGAAGGCGGCAGTGCTTTGGATAAATATGCAACTAACCTGAATGAGTTGGCGCGCAAGGGCAAAATAGATCCCTTAATCGGTCGCAAATTGGAAGTGGAGCGCACCATCGAAATATTGTGTCGGCGGCGTAAGAATAACCCCCTGTACGTGGGTGAGGCGGGCGTGGGTAAGACCGCCATTGCGGAAGGTTTAGCGCGCCTAATTGTCGAGAATAAAGTACCTGATGTACTTGCCGATGGGACGATTTATGCGCTAGATATGGGGTCATTGGTTGCCGGCACTAAGTACCGGGGTGATTTTGAGAAGCGCTTAAAAGCGGTTTTGGCGGAAGTTAAGAAGCAGCCGGGAGCGATTTTGTTCATCGATGAAATTCACACGGTCATTGGCGCGGGAGCGGCCTCGGGCGGTGTCATGGATGCTTCCAATTTAATCAAACCGGCTCTCGCTAACGGTGAATTACGTTGTATTGGGTCGACTACCTACAAAGAATATCGAGGCATATTCGAAAAAGATCAGGCGTTGACCCGACGATTCCAAAAAATCGATGTAGTCGAGCCGTCGATTGAAGATACGATTGAAATCCTGCGCGGTTTGAAGTCCCGGTACGAGGAACACCATGGTATTAAATACGATGATGATGCCTTGCGTGCCGCCGCGGAACTTGCGGCACGCCATATTAATGACCGGCATATGCCGGATAAAGCGATCGACGTAGTCGATGAAGCGGGCGCCAACTTGCGTTTGAAACCCGTGGCAGATCGCGAGTCGACCGTCACAGTGACCCAAATTGAAAATGTGGTAGCGCGAATCGCGCGAATTCCGCCTAAAAGCGTCTCGCTATCGGATCGCGATGTGCTTAAAAATCTGGAGCGCAACCTTAAATTGACCATTTATGGCCAAAATAAAGCCATCGAGTCGCTGGCATCGGCCATTAAGATGTCACGATCGGGGCTGGGCGATCAACGTAAACCCGTCGGTTCATTTTTGTTTTCCGGTCCCACCGGCGTTGGTAAGACTGAGGTCACTCGTCAGTTAGCCATTGCCATGGGCGTTGAACTCGTACGCTTCGATATGTCGGAGTATATGGAGCGGCACACGGTCTCGAGACTAATTGGTGCTCCGCCCGGATATGTGGGCTTTGATCAGGGTGGCTTACTGACTGAATCTATCAGTAAAAACCCGCATTGCGTGCTGTTATTGGATGAGGTTGAGAAAGCCCATCCGGATGTTTTTAATTTATTACTGCAAGTCATGGATCATGGCACTTTGACCGATAATAACGGCAGAAAAGCCGATTTCCGGCATGTCATCATCGTGATGACGACGAACGCGGGCGCATTTGAGATGAGCCGTCCGAGCATAGGCTTTACCCAGGCTGAGTCGGGCTCCGATGCGATGGAGGCGATAAAGCGCTTGTTTTCGCCCGAATTTCGTAATCGCCTGGATGCTGTCATTCAATTTGGTACGCTGGATCAAAGCACGATTGAGCGGGTGGTGGACAAGTTGTTACTCGAAGCTGAAGCCCAGCTCGAGCAAAAGCGGGTCTCGCTCAACGTTGATGAGCCAGCCCGGCGCTGGATTGCCAAGCGCGGTTATGATCCCAAGATGGGCGCTCGGCCCATGGCTCGTATTATCCAGGAGTTCATCAAGCGCCCGCTGGCCGAGGAATTGTTATTCGGCAAACTGGTGGACGGCGGACATGTGGATGTACGCCTTAGTGCAGACGGTGAAACACTTGTGTTAGATGCGCGACCCGCGCAGCTGCCCGCACTACTCTCGCACGAGACGTGAGCCAAGCTCTAGGGTCTAGCGGCCGCGGTAGACGATGCGACCTTTAGTCAAGTCATAGGGAGTCATCTCCACTGTGACTTGATCGCCCGTCAAGATGCGAATGTAATTTTTTCGCATTTTGCCGGAAATGTGGGCGGTGACAATGTGACCGGTCTTAAGTTTGACTCGAAACGTCGTATTGGGCAAAGTCTCGACCACTTCGCCCTCAAACTGAATTGCATCTTCTTTTGACATGCTGCCTTGTTGTGCTTGAAACCGGGCGCATTGTGCATAAAGCAGGAGGGTAAAGCAATTTAACTGCTCATATTGACCCAATTCCCGGACGCTGTACGCCGCGCATAACGCTTCAAATAGCCGATAAAATCGTTACGCGACACCTCACGCGCGCCCAAGCTCGCTAGGTGGTCGCTTGCGACCTGGCAGTCAATGAGCTCGATATGGCGCATTTTGCACTCGTCCACCAAGCGAGCTAACGCCACTTTGGAGGCATCAGTTTGCAGACTGAACATCGATTCGCCGAAGAAAACTTGGCCCAATTGCAGTCCGTATAGACCGCCGACCAATTGGTCCGCGCAATAGGTTTCCACGGAGTGCCCAAACCCAAGTTGGTGTAGAGCCTCATAGGCTTTAATCATATTCAGGTTCAGCCAAGTATCGGGACCCGAACGTCGGGGTGCTGCGCAGGCTTTAATGGTTGCGCCAAATGCCGTGTCTAAGCGAGTGGTGAATATTTTTGACTGAAGTGTTTTTTTCAACGAGCGGGATACTGAAAATTCTCTTGGAAACAACACCATGCGTGGGTCAGGAGCCCACCAAAGAATGGGTTGCTGCTGCGAATACCAAGGAAATATGCCGCGTTCATAGGCGGCCAGTATGCGCTGCGGATTGAGGGTGCCTCCGGCGGCTAGTAGTCCAGGTGGGTCGTCTAGCGTGTGCTCAAGCGCTGGGAACCATTCAGTGTCAGACTCTGCGTCCAGCCATACCAGTTTTCTCAGAGTCGCAGCTCCTCGGGAACCGACTGATGGTAAGGAACATGCTCGTTTACCGCGGCTGCATAGGCTAGGACTCCGCGACATTCGCGTCTGGCAAAATCCCGAATGGCAGCGGCAAATCTGTCGTCCAATATGGCATGCGCAGACCCCGTGAGCGTCGGCACAAAGCCGCGTGGCACCTTATGTTCACCTTGAGTTCCAGGCTCAAAACGCTTCAACTTGTGTTCGATGCAGTATTCGATGCCTTGGTAGTAACAGGTCTCGAAATGCAGGCTATGAAAATTACCGCTGGCACCCCAGTAGCGTCCGTAGAGTGCGTCGCTGCCGATGAAAAAGATTGCAACTGCGATGGGTAGGTTGCCATGACGGGCGATTTTCAACATTATTTTATCTGGAAGAATACGCGCTATTCTTTTGAAAAATAACAAATTTATATAGGGTTCGTGGCCGTGACGATAAAACGTATCGGCGTAAAAACCATACAGTGTGTCCCATAATGCATCGTCGACTTCGCCGCCAAGTAGAGTATCGAATTCAATGCCGGCTTCGGCGACTCGGCGTCGCTCGCGCTTGGCTTTTTTGCGCTTCTCCGCGGTAAAAGTCGCCAGAAAAGCGTCAAAGGATGAATAGTCTTGGTTGTGCCAGTGAAATTGACAGTCTTTGCGCAAGATAAGGCGAGCTTTTTCCAGGGATACCAGGTTTTCGGGCGTTGGAAACAGGATATGCCAGGAGGAGAGCTGCTTGGCCTCGGCATAGCGATGAACTGCGGTAATGAGGGCGCTGTCGATTGCGCTAGCATCAGCACCCGGGCGCTTCAATAAACGCCCGCCCTGGACGGGAGTAAACGGGATGGCCGACACTAATTTCGGATAATAGCGTAGGCCATTTTCGGCGTAGGCATTTGCCCAGGCAAAATCGAATACAAACTCGCCGCGCGAATTCTCTTTGCGATAGAGCGGCATTGCACCTACCAAGCCATCAGCGTCATGCAGTATAAGGTGCTGGGGGGTCCAGCCAGTGGCTGGTGTGACGCAGCCCGTCTCCTCTAAGGCCAATAGGAACTCATGCGTTAAGAAAGGCTGAGATGAGCCCGCCAACGCGTTCCAACTGGTGGCCTCAATATCCGAAATACTGGTCAGGAATTTTGCAACGTACGCGCTCAAGTTTCCAATCGCTCCAGGTACTTGTCGGCGTCAAGGGCTGCCATGCAGCCGGTCCCCGCCGAGGTGACCGCTTGGCGATACACATAATCGGCGACATCACCCGCCGCAAAAACACCGTCTACGCTAGTGGCTGTGGCATCTCCGCTGTTGCCCCCTTTAATTGTAATATATCCTCCGTGCATCTCGAGTTGTTGCTCAAACAACTGGGTGTTCGGCTGATGGCCGACGGCAATGAACACGCCATCCAGATTCAATGTTTGTGTAGTCGCGGCATCGATCGAGCGAATTCGAAGGCCAGTGACGCCTTGATTATTGCCTAAAATTTCATCCACTTCATGGTTCCATTTAACCGTGATTTTACCTGATGTTTGTAACGCAAATACCCGATCTTGAAGAATTTTTTCAGCCTTAAACTTATCGCGTCGATGTACGATAGTGACATGCGACGCGATGTTTGCAAGGTATAGAGCCTCTTCTACCGCAGTATTGCCGCCGCCCACAACGGCCACCGCTTTACCGCGAAAGAAAAATCCGTCGCAGGTGGCGCAGGCTGAGACGCCCTTACCGCGGAAGGCATCTTCCGAGGGAATTCCTAAGTATTTAGCGGAGGCACCGGTCGCGATGATGAGCGCGTCGCAAGTATATTCGCCATTGTCGCCGAACAATCGAAAGGGGCGTTCTGTGAGCGTTACTTTGTGAATGTGATCGGCCACGATTTGCGTCTGGAACCGCTCGGCATGCCGCCGCATTCGGTCCATAAGAGCAGGTCCCTGTAAATGCTCAACATCGCCCGGCCAATTATCCACATCGGTCGTTGTCATCAATTGACCACCTTGCTCAAGGCCCGTAATTAATAGCGGGGATCGGTTGGCGCGGGCCGCATAAACGGCTGCGGTGTAGCCTGCTGGACCCGATCCTAGGATGAGGAGTGGACTATGCTTGTGAACGGTCATGTATAATTTCCTTCGATAATCAGAATACACAATGCTGGGGCATGGAAAGTAAATATGCGAGCACCAGCCAACCCACAAACATTACCTAAGGTTTAGAATTGACTGACGCGCCCGACGGCAAAAAGTCCAAGCAGACATCGCAGATTTCTGCGGCGGTGACCCGTTCCCTGCGGGAGGGGACTTTGTGGGTACTCGGTGCCCTGGCTCTAATATTACTATTTGCTCTGCTAAGTTATCACTCGCATGATCCAGGTTTCTCGGACACTGGTGAACCTGGCCCTGTGGGTAATTGGATTGGTCCGGTCGGAGCTCATGTCGCCCAATTTTTTCTATTTTTGTTTGGGCGTCCCGCCTATCTGTTCCCCTTGATGCTGGCCTATGGGGGTTGGCTGGTGCATATGGAGCAACCGCTGCCACAAGCGAAGTCTCGGATCAATGCGCTGCTGCGCGCCGCAGGCTTCGTGCTCACGCTGCTGACCAGCTGTGGCTTGACCGCATTGAATTGGGATGGCAGCGGCTTGCCGAACGGAGCCGGCGGTGTATTGGGTGAACTGGTTGGGAGAGTAGGGCGGGGAAGCGCTCATTCTTTAAGTTTTTTAGGCGCGACCCTTTTGTTACTAGGACTATGGCTCGCCGGGGTAGCCCTATTTTTAGGCGTCTCATGGTTTGAGGTGATGGATCAGTTGGGGGCTTGGACGCTTAAAGGGATTGAGTGGGTGCGCACTAAAATCGAGATGCGCCGTGAACTGAGCTCGGGTCAGCAACGCAAACAGGCTCGCCAAGGAGTGGTACGCGAGGAGCAGAAAAAAGTCGCTAGTCGCCCGCCGCCGCGGATTGAAGCTGCGGCACCTACCCCTCAGAAAAGTGAGCGGGTTGAACGTGAGCGCCAGGTGCCCTTGTTCGATGCGCCTAAGTCTAACGAGTTACCCGCATTGTCGTTGCTGGATGAACCCGGGCCACGCGAGTCCTCTTATTCGGACGAAGCACTCGAGGCGATGTCGCGCTTAGTTGAACTGAAGTTGCGCGATTTTGGCGTGGAAGCCGAGGTGGTGGCGGTACAGCCCGGTCCCGTTATCACCCGATTTGAGCTACGGCCGGCGGCGGGCGTTAAGGTCAGCCAGATTAGCAATTTGTCCAAAGATTTAGCACGCGCGCTGTCGGCGATCAGCGTGCGCGTAGTTGAAATCATTCCCGGCAAATCGGTGATTGGCCTTGAGATTCCCAATGAGAAGCGCGAGATTGTGACGTTGGGTGAGATTATAAAATCCAAACCCTACGACGATGTGAGTTCACCCTTGGCGCTGGCGCTGGGTAAGGATATCGGCGGCGTACCGGTGGTGGCGGATCTGGCTCGTATGCCGCATTTGTTGATCGCCGGTACCACAGGCTCGGGTAAGTCGGTAGGCATCAATGCCATGGTCTTAAGTTTAATTTACAAGGCCACTCCCGAGCATGTACGGATGATCATGATTGATCCGAAGATGCTTGAATTATCAGTATACGAGGGAATTCCGCATCTGCTTTCGCCGGTGGTTACCGACATGAAACAGGCCGCCAATGCGCTGCGTTGGTGTGTGGCCGAAATGGAACGCCGTTATCAACTCATGTCGATGCTGGGGGTGCGTAATATTGGTGGTTTTAATCGCAAGGTGAAGGACGCGAGCGATGAGGGCAAGCCGATCAAAGATCCAATTCGCATGCAGAAGATTGCTCAGGGCGTACCTGGAATCGTTGCGGAGGATGTGCCGGAGCTCACCTCGCTGCCCTTTATCGTAGTCATCATTGATGAATTGGCTGATCTTATGATGATTGTGGGTAAAAAAGTCGAAGAATTGATTGCGCGGCTGGCGCAAAAGGCGCGTGCCTCCGGGATCCATTTGATCCTAGCGACACAGCGTCCCTCAGTGGACGTGATTACCGGGCTCATCAAAGCTAACATTCCGACTCGAATTGCCTTTCAAGTATCAGCCAAAGTGGATTCGCGCACTATTCTGGATCAAAGCGGTGCCGAATCTTTGCTGGGTCACGGTGACATGTTGTACCTACCGCCGGGTACATCTATCCCGACGCGAGTCCATGGTGCCTTTGTTTCAGACCAAGAAGTGCATCGCGTGGTGGCGGGCTTAAAGAAAGCGGCAGCCCCCGTGTACATCGATGAAATTCTCGAAGGTCCTCGCAATCCAATTCCGGGATTTCCCTTCGACGATGAAGAAAATAGTGTAGGCGCTGGCGATGCGGAAGCCGACCCACTCTATGATGAGGCCGTACGAATTGTGACTGAGACGCGAAGAGCCTCTATTTCAGGCGTGCAAAGGCGATTGAAGATCGGTTACAACCGTGCCGCGCGACTAGTTGAGTCGATGGAAGCGGCGGGCTTGGTGGGTCCCTTGCAATCGAATGGCGCACGCGAAATTTTCGGCGCAGCACCCCCGGAGGAATGAGATGCGCTGCAAGGTATTTGGATTACTAACTTTATGCGTGAGTACCGCTTTCGCCTCTGCCACCACCGATCTTGAAAAACATTTGTCGGGCCTTACAACGTGGTCAGCAGATTTCAAGCAGACCATTGACGATGGCCACGGCAAAGTGATGCGGACCGCCGCCGGACATTTGTATTTACAACGGCCTGGGAAATTTCGTTGGGACTACACTGAACCTTCCGAACAATTAGTGTTAGCCGACGGTAAACAGGTATGGTTCTACGATAAAGATTTAGCGCAGGCCAATGTCCGGGCGATGGACGCAAGCCTTGCGGGGACGCCCGCCATGCTGTTGTCAGGTAGCGGATCAATCAGTAGCCAATTTGACATCAGCGCACTGCCCAAGGATGAGGGTTTGGATTGGTTTCAGCTGCTGCCCAAACATGCGGATACGGATTTTCAGGCCTTGCGAATAGGCTTTAAGGGCGAAGAAATTGTGCGCATGCTATTGGCCGATAAACTGAACCAAGTTACACGCCTTAATTTCTCTAAGCCGCAGCGCAATATTGTGTTGTCGGCCGAGTTATTCATTTTCTCGCCTCCGGCAGGGGTGGACGTTATAGGACGCGATCTTAAGTGACCGCGAGCGGCGAGGGCCCTTACCGGCCACTGGCGGATCGTCTGCGCGCTCGAACCTTGGATGAGTATGTGGGCCAAACCCAGCTTCTTGGGGCGGGCGCGCCGCTGCGCCGTGCGATCGAGACCGGCCGTCCTCACTCGATGATTTTATGGGGGCCACCGGGTACTGGTAAGACCACACTCGCGCGCCTCATCGCGAATGGCGTACACGCGGAATTTGTGGCGCTATCGGCGGTGCTGGCGGGCATTAAGGATATCCGAGCGGTGGTCGAGCGCGCTCGGGCCTTGCGCGGTGCTAGCGCCGGAACCGTTGGCGGCCGCGACACCGTGCTATTCCTGGATGAAGTGCATCGTTTTAATAAGGCACAGCAAGATGCATTTTTGCCCTATGTCGAAGACGGTACCTTAATTTTTATTGGCGCCACCACCGAAAATCCGTCCTTTGAAGTGAATAATGCCTTGCTGTCGCGGACTCGCGTCTATGTATTGAAACCTTTGCAGGCTGCCGACTTGGGGAAGCTTTTGGACCGAGCCCTTAATGATCAAGAACGTGGGCTGGGGACGCTCGCCTTGCAACTTGATCTCGACGCGCGGGATCTTTTAGTAGCGGCCGCTGATGGCGATGCGCGGCGCATGCTCAATTTGCTGGAGACGGCCGCGGATTTGAGCCAACCTGTGGGCAATCAGCGGCGCTTAAGTGTGGTGAGCATGCGCGAGGTCATAGGCACCACCTACGTACGTTTCGATAAGGGCGGTGAGAATTTTTACGATCAGATTTCAGCGCTGCATAAATCGGTGCGAGGCAGCGATCCCGACGCCGCTCTGTACTGGTTGTGCCGCATGTTGGCGGGAGGCGTGGACCCCTTGTATGTGGCTCGTAGAGTATTGCGTATTGCGAGCGAAGATATTGGTAATGCCGATCCGCGTGCGCTCACCCTGGCCTTGGAGGCATGTCAGGTATACGAGCGCCTGGGAAGCCCGGAGGGCGAATTGGCCATTGCGCAGGCGGTTGTATTCTTATCCTGCGCCGCCAAGAGCAATGCCGTGTATGTGGCTTATAACGCAGCGGTTGAGGATGCCACGAGTTTGGGTTCTTTAGAGGTGCCATTGCATTTACGCAATGCGCCCACGCGCCTGATGAAAGAAATCGGTTACGGCAAAGATTACCGCTATGCGCATAATGAACCCGGAGCCTTCGCTGCAGGGGCGCGGTATTTTCCCGATGCTATGCCGGACCGCCGTTACTACGTGCCGGCGCCTCGCGGATTAGAAATTAAAATTGCTGAAGCATTGACGGCGCGGCGAGCGCGTGAGCCTTAAGGAGGAATATTGTGCTAGATCCGAAACTATTGAGAAGCGACTTGAACGCAGTGGCGGCGCAATTGGCGCGGCGCGGGTTTCAACTCGATGTGGGCCGCTTAGCGGCCCTTGAGGAACAACGCAAAGCGCTGCAAATAGAGGCGGATGTACTGCGAGCAGAGCGTAACGCGAGCGCTAAGAGAGTGGGTCAAGCAAAAGCACAAGGTCAGGAAGTGGCCTCGTTATTGGCGGCAGGTGAACACTTGGGTTCGCGGCTCACGCATGTGGATGAAAAGCTCGTGGCGATCCAAACGGAGCTTGCTGATTTCCAGTTGGGATTGCCTAATGTTTTACATGCCAGTGTGCCCGACGGGAGTGATGAGTCCGCTAATGTTGAAATGCGGCGCTGGGGCGAGGTAAGGCACTTCGAGTTCGCGCCGCTTGATCATGTCGCCGTTGGTGCGCGCATGGGAATGGATTTTGAAGCTGCTGGGCGTATCTCCGGAGCGCGCTTTGTGGTGATGACGGGGCCTTTGGCGAGGTTGCATCGCGCTCTGATTCAATTTATGTTGGATTTACACGTACGCGAACACGGGTATACCGAGGCCTATGTGCCTTACTTGGTGCATCGTGACGCATTAGTGGGAACCGGTCAGCTGCCAAAATTCGAAGCCGATCTTTTTGCGGTACGTGGTGAGCCGGAATTTTTCCTGATTCCGACGGCCGAGGTGCCGGTGACTAACTTGGTGCGCGACCAGATCATCGCGCCTGAGAAATTGCCGCTTAAATTTGTGGCGCACACGCCGTGTTTTCGGTCGGAGGCGGGGGCTTCTGGCAAAGATACCCGTGGCATGATTCGCCAGCATCAGTTTGAAAAAGTGGAGCTGGTACATATCGTGAAACCGGAGGATTCTTATGCGGCGTTGGAGCAACTGACGGGGCATGCGGAGGCGGTACTCAAGGCGCTCGAGTTGCCGTATCGAGTGATGGCGCTTTGCGCGGGCGATGTGGGTTTTGGCGCGGCGAAAACCTATGATCTCGAAGTTTGGTTGCCATCGCAGCAGCATCCGCAACGATCCCGACTACAACGGCGGCAACTACACGGCGCAGCCGCGGATGATGAAATACGCCGTCAACGCCTATGGCATTGCGACCGGCGGCGGCACCCTCGCCTATCA
>JAYVYN010000164.1:0-4982 GCA_043784265.1 Gammaproteobacteria bacterium
GTGTCTTGCAGCGAGCGCCAGGTGCGTCCGGTGTGATAGGTCATTTGCGCAGCATCGATAGCCAACGATTGCGCCAACTGATCCTCGCTCCAAAAGCCGCTGCGCGCGGTGATGATGTTGGCGATGTAGTCGGTTAATCCTTCGTACACCCAGATCAACTCCGCTTTCATAGGATCCTGGTAGGTCGATATGTCGAGGCCCGACGGCGTACGGTATTTGCCGTTCCAGGAATGCAGGTATTCATGCGGGATCATCGTGGCCGTGGTCAGCAGAACGCGCGAATCGGACAGTCCGTGCTCGGGGAGCCGATTCTCGCTCGATTCGAAGTGCTCAAGCGTGTAGTGATCAATGGCATCGCCAAGCGACACCAACAAGTTGTAATGGGCATAGCGCGGGCCGTCAAAAATCGCCTCCGCTTCGGCCACCATGCGCTTGAAATGACTGATTTCGGCGGGCGCTATATTTAACTCTGATTCCTTCTCGGCTGAAATAGCGAGTACAGCGGGGCTTTTGCCGCCGAGCGGCACCGTGCGTAAATGGGTTGCCGCGATCAGCGGAGAATCTACCAGCGTCTTCAGGGAGACGGTTTTGAAGCTAATCAAATTGTCGGCTTGGGCTCGATCGAACGGCAACGCGCTATTGTAGTGCCAACCCTGAGGCAATCGGATACTGGCCTGAAACGGGTCTCGATCGTTCGGCAAGCTCGGTGGATACAACACGACCAACCACCAATTCACCACCAGTTGATCGTACGAGGTGCAGATATCAGATTGAAATCCTTCCTGACCCACCAGACACGCAAAATCGAGATCGGCCTGCACTTGAGTCACGCCCTCCGGCACCTCGACGTGAAACACATAAATATCCAGAGCATCGCGGTGCCATGCCAGCGGTTTTCCGCCCGCTGAAAACACCAGCTTGACGATCTGGCTTATAGGACCGGCGGGCGAGTGTTCTCCAGGGATCCACTTAGGATAGGCGAGGTCAAGAATTCCAGCGGCAGCGGGGATGCTCAGATGCGCATGCAGCACGCCCGTCGGCGCTTGGGTTGCGTCGAGTTCTAGAAGAATGGGCGGCCGTTCAGCGCCGCCGGCTCGCGCCATGCCAGAAAGCATTAAAACCGCTAGAGCGAAAATAATTGATCGACGCATGAGGTCCGCTTCCTAACAATAGTCCGACGCTAGAATCTCAAGGTCACGCCTAGCAGGAAATACCGCCCGACCGCGCCGTCTTGATGAAGCGCTGCGTCATACGCAAGTTCGCCTCCACCGCCGTAGGTCTGCAAATCGACCGGCGGCTCGGTGTTGAACAAGTTCGTGATCGACCCATGGACCGAGACATGATCGGTCGCCGCGTAGGTCGCGTACATATTCACATCCGTGAAATGATGCACTGAGCAGTACGGCTGCCAGGCACTCGGCAAGGTAGTGATCGCGGGCGAAATCGCACCGCCAAAGGCGCCATCCGCTCGGAACTGGATGCCGGTCAAACAATTAACACCGAAGGTCGGATCGGTGATCTTAAAGGCACCGGTGTAGTTCAGGGAGGCGGTCACGGATGCCGGGCCATGTGCCCAGGTCAACGAGGCCTGCACCCGCTCCTTCGGATTTCCCGTGTCACCGGAAACCCCGGACGGGCCGTGTGTTCCGGCAATATCGTAGGTACTGCCGCCGAAAGCTAACTCGTACTGAATGACGTGGGAGTAGTTCAACTGAGCAGTGAAGGTGCCGATATCACCGAGCTCGAACTGACTGCGCAAATCGATATCAATACCGGACGTTTTAGTGGTCGCGGCATTGACATAGGGATAGCTCCCATACGAGATGACGCCGACCGGTGTGGTGACCAGCGCCGTGGTGCAGTTGCCGCTGGTCACGGTATTCGTGCAGACGGGTTGCTGGGCCGTGGGTCCGCGCGCGAGCGAGGTGAATTGCTGCAAGCCGCCGAGTTCAAAGGTTGAAATCACGTCATTGTTCAATTGAATCCGATAATAGTCCACCGACATATTGAAGATCTTGCTGGGTTCGAATATCACGCCGAAAGTGAAGTTCGTGGAAGTAACCGCCTTCAACTGCGGATTGGAGGGAGTCACAGTTTGCCACTGCACCGCGCACTGATTGTTAAACGTTCCCGTAACATTAGGCACGCCGCCGGGACACAGTACGGGGTCATACGATCCGCCGGCTCCGGTCGCGATCCCTGAGACTCCGGACTCCGATATTGAGGGTGCGCGAAATCCCTTGCCCCAGGTGCCGCGAACAGCGAACAGATCAAGCGGTTTGAATTTGAAGCCGAGTTTAGGCGTTGCCGAGCCGCCGTAGGTATTGTAATGGTCGTAGCGAATCGCGCCATTCACCTCCAGACTCTTCAAGGGCTGTGAGTCGAATTCGACAAAGCCGGCGGTGTCGTCCTGTGAACCCTGGGTGAACGCCGTGTTTCCCAACTGCACGCCACTGGCGACCGTCGGCGGCGCGAGCGCGTTTTGCGCCTTGTGAAAGTACTGAATGCCGGCCGCGATGGCTAAGGGTCCACCCGAGAGCTGAGCCAATTCGCGCGAGCCGTGAAAATCAATCACCTCCAGCGTGCTGGAGGGTGCGAGGGAGGCGGTCGGAGCGAACAAGGCCGCGCCATTGGTGCTTTGGCCAGGCACATAGGATCCATTGTTGAGGGCCGCCTGCAGCGCCGCCGGCTCCAAATTACCGTTAACCTGCACCGACATCCTGGCGTACATCAAGCCCACGGAGCCGTTGAGATCCCAGGCCCCGGCCTTGCCCTTAAGATCAGCAAACAAGCGATAGGTGGTGGTTTCGACATCGCTGGTATACGGACCTGCTTCTGGAAAATTGTAGACCAAAGGCGCGGCAGTTCCATAAGGATTCAAAGGTGAATTGCCGGGCAATGTGATCACCGGATAGGCCAGCACCGATGAAGGCACACCGGGACCTTGAGGAATAGTGGTCAGTCCGCCGGTGTTGTATCCGGTGGTTGCAAATGCGTGACCGAACGGCTCAAACGTCGATGCCACCTGGTGCGCGATGCTATCGAACAGCGACCCGGTAAAGGTCGCGGTCCAATCATCAGACAAACTCGCGGTGTACTTGGCGAGCACATTCGTTTGCTCGCTCGGCGCCTGAATCAAACCCGGGAATTGGAAGGTACATTTATCGGCGGCCTGCAGCGCTTGTGTGCAGCCGGGCAAAAAGCTTTGCGCCGCCTGGCCGTTACCCGGGTTGGGGTTGATCAAATAACCAGTCACACTATCGGGGTAAGACAGATTGTTGTTAGCCACTGAGCCCGGAGTGGTGTTGACGCCGCCCGGTAAGCCCGTCCAATCCAGAGTGGTGTACCCGCCATGGCGGTTCGATGCAAGAATCTTGTCGGTGTGGTGCCAATCGATCGCCACGTAGAAATTGTGGCCGTCACTTTTCAGATCGCCCCAACCAATGATCCCCGCCAAATGCTCGGTGGTACCGTCCCGACGCTGGGAAGTACCGGCCTCCGCGGTAATCTCGGATCCCACATAAGATTTCTTTAACTTGAGGTTAACGACACCGGCAATGGCATCGGCACCGTATAGCGCCGAAGCACCGTCCTTCAACACCTCAATGGAATCAATGGCATTGAACGGAATTGCGCTAATGTCGACGAAACTGCGTTGATTGTCGTCGCTTAAGGGATAGGCGATCATGCGCTCGCTGTCGAGCAGGGTGAGCGTGCCGCCCACTGTCAGGCCGCGCAGCGCAATGCCGGAACCTCCAGATGCGAAAGCTTGACCAAATGCCTGATTCAGCGCGCCTTGGCCGTTCGCCGAAAGGTTTCGCAGCACGTCGGCAACAGTCGTGTACCCAGAGTTCCTCAGATCGTCGGAGTTGAGGATCTGCACCGGGCTCGGCGTTTCAAGGTCGGTGCGCTTGATCAAGGATCCGGTGACGACGATTGCCTCGAGCACATCGGTGCTTGATGCTTGCGGCGTGGTTTGAGCCATGCTCGCAGCGGTCCCCGCGACCCAGAGCGCTAGGCCCAAATAAATGCTTGATCGTGTCACTCGCATAATCATTGATCCCCAAGAAAAAAATGTTGTTATCACTGCCTGAACAGGCAGTGTAGGTTAAGTAGCTAAATCGCGTTTGTTATTTGGAGGTAGCGACCGCCTCTTGCACCCGTCTCAGCATGCCGTCTAGATCCTCGCGCGATAAATATCGGCCCGCCAGCACGACCGCGTTGATCTTGCGAGTATTACCAATGTCCTCCAATGGATTAGCATCCAATAGCACAAGATCTGCCAGCTTGTGCGCCTCGACGCTCCCCATGTCAGCGCTGCGCCCCATGAATAGCGCCGGATTGCGCGTGGCGGTCTGCAAAGCCTGCAAGGGCGTTAGGCCCGCTTTGACGAACAAGGCTAATTCATCATGCAAACTGAAGCCGGGAAAAACGTGCACGCCAGCGGCAGTGTCGGTGCCGGCCATGAACGGCACTCCCGCCCGAACCATCGCGAGAGTCATATCCAGTTCCATCTGCACGAATCGCTTGCGCACCGGCAATGGGTCTGTGTCCATGTCCTTTAAAATGTCACGCGTGAACATCGGCCAGGTCCGCTCCCGCCATGCCGCCGGCGCATATTTCGTCAAGGGATCGTGACTCAGGTCGATATCGTCAATCAGCCATTGGCCTCGTTCCCATACCAGTGTGGGTACCTGCCAGGTCTGATTTTTAGCCATTAGGGCTATCAGCGCTTTAGCCCGGCCAGCATCGTAGGTGCTCACGTTTTGACCAAGACTTTTCGGACCCGCAATCAATTGATCCTCGATTGTGGAGCATCCTTCGAAGATGCCCGTAAAGTGTTCGATGCTCTTTTGACCAGCGCTGGAGGCTTCTGAGGCGCGCACCGCATCGGGTACGTGCCCTACAAAGGTAAGCCCCACCTTCTTGGCTTGCTCTGCCGCGGCAAAATAGCCATCGCGCGGGATCAAAGATTGAATCTT
>JAYVYN010000165.1:0-6795 GCA_043784265.1 Gammaproteobacteria bacterium
CCCAGTCGATGCCATAGTGGGCGCCGCTAAATTTACTCACACAGTAATAGCGGAACAATGCACAGGCTGCGAACTCTGCCTTGCGCCCTGCCCAGTTGATTGCATTGAATTACGTCCCACAAAGTTAGGTCCCATTGATGCAAGCGTCAATCGCAAACGCTACATTACCCATGTGGCGCGACTGCGCGGACATGCACAGGCAAAGCAAAGAATTTTGGACGCAAAAAAAGCCGGCGCGCCGCGCGATATTAATCCCAGCCTTAAGTCATGAACCTCGGCAATAGGAATTTGTTCTTCGCTCGCCTTAGAGAAAGCAACCCAGCACCGCGCACCGAGTTGGTTTATAGCTCAGCGTTCGAACTATTGATTGCGGTGATTCTTTCGGCTCAAGCAACCGACATTCGCGTCAATCTCGTTACTGCAACTCTATTCAAGATCGCGAATACACCCGCACAGATCGCTGCACTGGGTGTCACGACGCTCGCACGATATATTAAATCCATTGGGCTTTTCAACAGCAAAGCCAAAAACATCATCGCCACTTGCGAAATACTGATTGACCAACACGCAGGCGAGGTACCCCGGGATCGCGATGCACTAGAAAAGCTCCCCGGAGTAGGCCGCAAGACGGCCAACGTAGTATTAAATACGGCCTTTGGCCAGGCGACTATTGCTGTTGATACGCATATTTTCCGAGTCGCCAACCGCACAGGTCTTGCACCTGGCAAGAATGTACGCATCGTGGAGGATAAATTGATGCAGGTAGTCCCCGCAGAATTTCTCAATGACGCCCATCATTGGCTCATTCTACACGGACGTTATGTTTGCAAAGCCCGAAAACCTGCCTGCCTCACGTGTCGCGTCGTGGACATCTGTGGTTTTCGGCATAAATCTACGGCTGTCTAGATGACGCTATTTGCATCTTATACGCGCGAACAATTGCGCCAAAGCTATGTAGACGCCTGGGCCAAGCGTCTCGCTAGGCTACCGCAAAGTCCGCTCGAAATAACAATCGCGGATGTGATTGAACAGCATCCTGAATACCAGGTATTGATCTCGGATCCAGGCGCAGCGTTAAACTTTGATGTGGCAGCGGAAGGCAATGAAAATCCGTATTTGCACTTAGGATTGCATCTGGCAATTCGTGAACAGATATCGACTGATCGACCGCTCGGCATACGCAAGCTGCTATTCAAACTTGAAGCTCGACTCGGTGAGCACCCCGCCGAACACTGCCTCATGGACGCACTGGCTGAAACTCTATGGGACGCCCAGCGTGCCGGTATCGCGCCGGATGAAGCTAATTATTTAGCCCGTGCTTCGCGCGCTTTGTTTCGGAATGTATAAATCGGTCAGTGTCCCTTCAAAACCCTCCGCCGCCATAGCTACTGTTTCAGAAAGCGTGGGATGTGCGTGAATGGTCAAGCCAATATCAGCCGCGTCCGCCCCCATCTCAATGGCGATACCAATCTCAGCGATCAGTTCACCCGCACTGGTCCCAACTATTGCACCACCAATGACTCGATGCGAATCTTTATCGAATAAAATCTTGGTAAACCCCTCCTCGCGATTAATCGCCAGAGAGCGTCCGCTAGCAGCCCACGGAAATATACTCTTCCCAAAACTTAAGCCGCTGGCTTTAGCTTCCGTCTCGGTCACTCCAACCCAGGCGATTTCAGGGTCGGTATACGCAACCGAGGGAATACAGCGCGCGTCGAAAGAAACTTTAAGGCCCGCCGCGACCTCGGCGGCAACCTTAGCCTCATGGGTGGCCTTGTGCGCTAACATAGGCGCACCGGCGATGTCGCCAATGGCAAATATATGAGCCACATTGGTGCGCATCTGCTTATCGGTGACAATTACACCGCGCGCGTCGACCGTAACACCAGCCGCCACTGCGTTGATCGCATGACCGTTAGCCAGGCGGCCCACCGCGACTAGAACCCGATCAAATACCGCAGGCTCAGGCGTACTAGGCCCCTCGAAGGTCGCATGTAAACCGTCTATCTCGGCTCGTATTGTCGACACTTTGGAATTCAGCAAAATGCGTTCGTAGCGTTTTTCAATGCGTTTCGCTAGGGGCCGCAGCAAATCACGATCGGCACCAGGGATCAAGCCATCGCCTAATTCAACTACAGTCACTTTACTGCCTAGACCGTCATACACACAGGCCATTTCTAGACCAATAATTCCGCCGCCGATAACTAATAGGCGAGCGCATTCCGGTAGTTCAAGAGCAGAACTTGAATCCATGATGCGCGGATCATTCGGCAAGCCTGGCAATTGGGCAATTTCAGATCCCGCCGCAATGATGCACTGTTTAAAATTAATGCGTCGCGAACCCGCGGTACCTTGAACTTCCAAAGTGTACGGTCCGACAAATTTCGCATCGCCGTGAATAACATCAATTTTGCGCTGCTTAGCTAGTACCGTGAGGCCGTTGGTCAGTCGCGTAACAACCTTGTTCTTCCATTCGCGCAAACGCCCGCGGTCGATTTGCGGTACACCAAACGCAATCCCACAGGCCGCCATAGACTCAGCATCCTCCACTACCTTGGCCGCGTGTAGCAACGCTTTAGAGGGAATACAACCCACGTTTAAGCAAACACCACCTAGTACCGACCAACGCTCGATTAGAGTGACTTTAAGACCTAAATCTGCTGCACGGAATGCTGCGGTATAACCGCCAGGTCCCGCTCCCAGCACCACAAGATCAAGCGCATCCACGGGTACCGCGCTCATAGTAAGTTCTTCACGTCGGCGAGCGCCTTAGCCACAAACACTACAAAGCGCGCCGCGGCCGCACCGTCAATCACCCGATGATCGTAGGACAGCGACAACGGCAACATCAAGCGTGGCACGAAGGCCCCTTTTTCATACACCGCTTTATAACTCGAGCGCGACACGCCCAGAATGGCCACTTCCGGCGCATTGATGATGGGTGTAAATGCGGTACCGCCAATTCCTCCCAGACTCGATATGGTGAAGCTGCCACCTTGCATCTCGGCGGCAGTGAGTTTCCCGGCACGCGCTTTCTCCGAAAGACTGGATAATGCGCGCGCAATGTCATACAACGAGCAGCGGTCTGCATTTGCAATTACTGGCACTACCAGTCCATTAGGAGTATCAGCAGCAAAACCAATATTGAAATATTTTTTTAAAACTAAACTATCACCAGCCGGATTTAACGACGAGTTGAAATTAGGAAATTCTTTTAGTGCCAACAGACACGCTCTGACAATGAATGCCAGCGGCGTCAACCGAACCGACTCTTGTAAGGCCTTAGATTTAAGCGCAGTCCGAGCAACTTCCAATTCGGTAATATCGGCCTCGTCGTGTTGAGTAACATGCGGTAAGTTGATCCAACTGGCTTGCAGACGCAACCCTGAGATTTTTTGTATCCGCGATAACGGTTTAATTTCCGTGGGTCCGAACAAGGAAAAATCAACGACTGGCACTTTCGGCAAGGCGCTGACTGGCGCCACTGCCGTCGACAGAATTTTCTTCACATGAGCTTTAACGTCATCCTGCGTGATGCGCCCCTTAGGGCCTGTGCCCGTGACGCTACCAAGATTTGCGCCCAGTTCACGAGCGAATTTCCGCACCGAGGGGCTTGCGTGGGCAGTTGAGAACGTTTTTTCGTCGATCGACGCCGCTAGGGGCACTACGCTGAGAGGCGCGGCCGGCGCGGCGGTAGTGGCGGGTGCGCTCGCACGTGCGGCGGGCGCGGTGGCGGGCACGGCCGCGGTAGCGGGCACGGGCGCGATGCCGGTGGCGGGCGCGGTCGCGGTGGAGGCGCTCACGGGTACCGCAACCTCGGGCGCACCCGACGTTTCTAACAATAGGATCAGCGACCCTTGCGACACTTTGTCGCCATTTTTTACACTAAGTTTGGTAATTCGTCCCGCAGCGGGCGCGGGAACGTCCATCGCCGCCTTCTCCGTCTCAATAGTAATCAGCGGCGTTTCCTTGTCTATTTGCTGACCTTCCTTGACCAGCACATCAATCACACTCACATCGGCGAATCCGCCAATATCCGGAACCAGAACTTCAATTGGAGTAGCCATGAGATTACACCGACAGCGGGTTAGGCTTTTCCGGGTCAATACCAAAAGTCTTCATAGCTTTCGCCACCGTGGGTGCGTCAAACTTACTCTCCTTAGCGAGGGCACTTAAGGCCGCAATCACCACATAGTGGCGGTCAACCTCGAAAAAACTACGCAGTTCGGCGCGCGAATCGCTGCGGCCATAGCCATCCGTTCCCAACACTGCAAATTGACCGGGAATCCATTGACGAATCTGATCGGCTACCGTTTTCATATAGTCGGTCGCCGCGATAAAGGGACCGTTCTGATCCGCCAGTGCCTGCTGAATATAGGTAATTCTGTGTGGCTCATTGGGATGCAGCAAATTCCACCGTTCGACCTGCAGGGCATTTTTACGCAACTCACTAAAGCTAGTGACCGAATAAACATCTGCCGGCACCCCAAAGTCTTTTTCAAGTATTGCGGCAGCGGCTATTACTTCGCGCAAAATCGTACCAGAGCCCAATAAAGTCACACGCACCTTACCGCGTCCACCTACCTGGTAGAGGTACATACCGCTTAAAATGCCCGAAGCTGCCTCGGCAGGCATGGCGGGATGCGTGTAGTTCTCGTTCATGCAAGTGATGTAGTAAAATACGTTTTCTTGATCTTGATACATACGGCGCATGCCATCTTGCACGATGACGGCAAGTTCATAAGCAAAAGTCGGATCATAGGCCACACAATTGGGCACCGTCGTTGCCACTAATTGGCTATGCCCATCCTGATGCTGTAAACCCTCGCCGGCAAGTGTCGTGCGTCCCGCTGTACCCCCGATCAAAAAACCGCGCGCCTGGCTATCGCCGGCCGCCCAAATAAAGTCGCCCACGCGTTGAAAGCCAAACATTGAATAATAAATATAGAACGGCACCATACTGACCCCGTGATTTGCATACGCGGTCGCGGCAGCCAGCCAGGAACAAAGGCTACCTGCCTCGTTAATACCCTCCTCCAGAATCTGGCCCTGTTTATCCTCACGGTAAAACATAAGTTGATCGACGTCTTGCGGCGTGTAGAGCTGGCCCACTGAAGAATAAATACCGACCTGACGGAACATGCCTTCCATACCAAAAGTACGCGCCTCGTCGGGCACAATAGGTACGATGTGCTTACCAATATTTTTGTCTTTGACCAGAGTGGTCAACAAACGTACCAAGGCCATAGTGGTCGATATCTCCCGATCCTGGGTACCCTCCAACAATGCATTAAATGCCTCTAACGGCGGCACCACTAAAGATTTAACCTTAGAATATCTCGCAGGAAGATAGCCACCCAATGAGGTGCGACGCTCTTGCAAGTAGCGCAGCTCTTCGCTATCGGGCGCAGGTTTGCGAAACGATAACCCGGCAATCTCCTCATCGGAAATCTGGATATTAAAACGATCACGAAAATCTTTTAACGAATCGTCAGCGAGTTTTTTCTGTTGATGAGCTGAATTATGTCCTTCACCCGCTTTACCCATGCCGAACCCCTTCACGGTCTTCGCAAGGATGACCGTAGGTGCGCCCTTGTGCGCCACCGCCGAGGCATAGGCTGCGTAGACTTTTTGCGGGTCATGGCCACCGCGATTGAGTCTCCAAATTTCCTCGTCCGACATGTTGGCAACCATCTCTTTGAGTTCAGCGTACTTGCCAAAGAAATGCTCGCGGGTGTAAGCCCCGCCCTTTGATTTGAAGTTCTGGTACTCACCGTCCACGCACTCTTCCATCAAGCGTTTGAGCAACCCTTTCTGATCGCGTTCCAACAAGGGATCCCAGCGCGAGCCCCATATCACTTTAATCACATTCCAGCCGGCGCCTAAAAACGCCGCTTCTAATTCTTGGATGATCTTACCGTTGCCGCGCACCGGACCATCGAGACGTTGCAAATTGCAATTAATCACAAAGATCAGGTTGTCCAATTTCTCGCGCACCGGCATGGTCAAAGCACCCATGGACTCCGGTTCATCCATTTCACCGTCACCCAAGAAGGCCCATACCTTACGATCTGAGGCAGGCACGATGCCGCGATGTTCGAGATAACGAGTGAAGCGCGCCTGAAAAATTGCAGTCATGGGACCTAAGCCCATAGACACAGTCGGGAATTGCCAAAAGTCCGGCATGAGCCAAGGATGGGGATAGGAGGAAAGCCCGCCTCCCCCGACTTCGCGCCGAAAACGCAATAGTTGCTCATCGGTTAAACGGCCTTCTAAATACGCGCGGGCATAAATACCGGGGCTTGAGTGCCCCTGCATAAAAACCATATCCCCAGGGTGAGCATTGCTACGCGCCCGCCAGAAATGATTAAACCCTACCTCGTACAGAGTTGCCGCCGACGCGTAAGTGGCTATATGCCCCCCATACTCGGAATTTAGCCGATTAGCCTGCACCACCATGGCCAGAGCATTCCAGCGTATATAAGCCTCATTACGCCGTTCAAGCGAACGATCGCCAGGATAGTCGGGTTCCTGTGCCTTAGAAATCGTATTGAGATAGGCCGTATTCGGTTTGAAGGGCAAATAAGCGCCCGAGCGACGGGTGAAATCCACCAATTTTTCCAATAGAAAATGCGCCCGTTCGGGTCCCTGAGCGCGCATCACCGAATCGATGGATTCTAGCCACTCTTGCGTTTCGGTCGGATCAATGTCTTCAAACGGTGATTGCTGAGTCATAAAAAGCTTGTACCCTTTACAGCGCGCATGCACGCGCCCACGTGTGATGTTAATATACCT
>JAYVYN010000166.1:0-10599 GCA_043784265.1 Gammaproteobacteria bacterium
ATTCAACCAACCTGCCAAAGCACGCGATCTCCTATTGGAGGGACTTGCGATTGACGCAGGCCAATCCGATCAGCCCGATCAGCCCGATCAGCCCGATCAGCCCTATCAGCCTGACAACACCCAATTGACCAAGGATCATTACTTTCTGGCGGCCCTGTCCAGCGATCTCAAAGACTACAAAATCGCTGCCGAACACTACGCAATAGCGGCAGACTTGGCAAAAAATGCACCCGGTTTTGACACCAACCAGCGCCTCGGTATTCGCGAGAAACAAGCATTTGCGCTACACGAGGCGAATCGTTTTGCCGAAGCCTATGAAGTCAACACGATGCTAATTCGCGATGCCGAGCAGCATTTTGGTGCCCTTGATCATCACCTCAGCACGGTTCTTACCAACGCCGCACAAAACCTTTATGCCCTTGGCAATCTCGCAGAAGCCGAACGCTACCTCCATCGCGGGTTAAATGTGGCACGCGCAAACAACGATATCGAACGCGAACAAGACCTCGTATACCAGCTTGCCGTCGTCACTGCAGAACAAGGTCGCTCACCCGAAGCACGCACCTATCTGGCCGAACGTATCCGCCTGCTCGAGAAACTAGGCAGTAGCGACCGAGTGAAATCTGCCGAGCGCGCGCTGCACCAGTTTGATCGAAACCGTAAAAAAACGCCTCATCCGGCAACGCCTCATTAAGAAGCACCTCACTCAGACCTTAATCGCTGCCGCAGCACATAACGAATCAAAGCCGCGATTCCCTCCGCTCCCGGGCCTGAAGACCCATCCGTGCGCATAGAAATACCGGCCGCGAGTTTCTTGCCCAATTCAACTCCGAACTGATCAAAAGAATTTACCCCCCACACCGACCCTTGCACGAATACACTATGCTCGTACAAAGCCAATAGTCCTCCTAGCGTTGTCGCCGTGGTTTGTGGGTAGAGCAACAACGAGCTAGGACGATTGCCCTCGTATACTCGATGCGCGCCCAAGCGCGCGATCTGCTCAGCGGCAACACCAGCCTTAAGCATGTCGTTACGAACTTCCTCCAGCTTGTGGCCGAAGGCAAAGGCTTGCAACTGCGCAAAACAGTTTTGCAACGCTAGATCCTGCGCTTCCGTATCACCCCAAGAACCGCTTAGCGGTGCTATAAAATCTAATGCCGCGCTTGCTGTACCCTGGTGCAACATTTGAAAAAAGGAATGCTGCGCATTGGAGCCTGGCTCTCCCCATACTACCGGAGCGGTCGCAAAGTCGATCGATTCGCCCCCAAGCGAGACCGATTTACCGTTACTCTCCATTTGCAATTGCTGTAAATACGCGGGGAGCCGCGCCAGTCGCTGGTCATAGGGCAACACCGCTAGTGTCGGCAACTTCAAGAAACTACGGTTCCAAACGCTGAGCAACCCCATGAGCACAGGTAAATTTTTCTCAAACGGCGTATCGATGAAATGTTTATCCATGGCGCTTGCCCCGCTTAAAAATTCTTGAAAGCGCTCACTGCCTAACACCAACTCGGCCACCAGCCCCACCGCCGACCACACCGAATAGCGTCCACCGACCCAATCCCACATCGTAAAACGATTCCCTGCGGCAATACCAAAGGCATCCATTGCCACCGCATTGGTCGATACCGCAACGAAATGCTTAGCTGCTGCGGCTTCACCCAAGGCACCCACAATCCAGGCGCGCGCCGCGTTAGCATTGGCTTGCGTCTCTTGCGTGCTAAAGGTCTTCGAGCACACCACCACCAACGTCTCGGCGGGATTCAGTGTACGCATCAAATCATACAACTGCGTACGATCCACATTGGACACAAAATGCGGGGTAAGGCCCCCACTCCATTGCGCCTTCAGTGCATCGCAAACCAAGAGCGGTCCCAAGTCCGAACCGCCAATACCGATATTGACAACTTGAGTCAGCTTCGCGCCCGTGCAGCCCAAAATCCGACCAGCGCGTACCGCACTGACAAAGCTCGATATTTTCTGACGCGACGCATGCACCTCGGCCTGAACGCCCGTTCCACCGGCGAAATCAGAACGCAGTGCAGTATGCAATACGGCGCGTTGCTCGGTGCTATTAATGAGGTCACCGCGAAACATTGCCGCAATTCGACCCTCAAGTCCCACGGCACGCGCGAGCTCCAACAAATTCGACATAGTCTTAGTAACTATTCGCTGCCGAGATATATCGAACAACCACGAGCCACACTCCACTTGGAAATTTTGCCATCGATGCGCATCAGCACTCACTAGATCGCGCACATGCATCCGCGCGAGTTCGTGAGCGTGTTCGACCAGAACTCGCCACTGCGGCAAGGATGAATGCAGCGGCAAAGACGCACCGCCAGGCGCAGGGGTGGGGGTGGGCGTGGGCGTGGACGTGGACGACATTTTTAAATTCCTTTCGGGGTCGATCAGGGGCTATGCGACGCGCCAATCAGCGACTGGACGAATGATAGTAACGACGATACCAAGCAACGAATTGCCGCACACCTTCTTCTACAGGCGTAGAGGGCCGGTAGCCCACCACCGTAGCCAACGCGTCGACATCCGCCCAGGTATCCGGTACATCACCCGGTTGTAAGGGCAATAAATTCAAACGCGCCTTCACGCCTAAGGCTTTTTCTAACACCTCAATATAGCGCAACAATTTGACCGGTTGGTGATTGCCAATATTATAAATCCGATACGGCGCGCGGCTGGTACTAGGCGAGGGCGCGTCCGAATTCCAAGTGGGATCGGCCACCGCCAAATGCCCCACAGCGGCCACAATCCCTTTCACAATATCTCCCACGTATGTGAAATCGCGCTGATGCTCGCCGTGATTAAACACATCAATCGGCAAGCCCGCGAGAATATTTTTAGTGAACAAAAATAACGCCATGTCTGGCCGCCCCCACGGCCCATACACGGTAAAAAACCGCAACCCAGTGGTGGGCAATTGATACAGCGAGGAATAACTATGTGCCATCAACTCATTGGCCTTCTTAGTCGCCGCATACAACGTCAAGGGATGATCCACATTTTGTTGTTCGCTAAACGGCATGTGCGTGTTCGCGCCATACACCGAACTGGTCGAGGCATACACCAAATGCTCCACTTGGTTGTGCCGACAACCCTCGATCACATGTAAGAATCCATTGATATTACTTTGGATGTAGATGTGGGGATTTTCGATCGAGTAGCGCACGCCGGCCTGCGCCGCCAGATGGATCACCCGCTGAAATTTCTCGTGCGCAAATAAAGCTTGCATCGCTTCGCGATTACTTAAATCGATATTCACAAACCTAAAATTAGGGTAGCGCTGCAGCAAATCCAAACGCGCTAGCTTTAAGCTCGGATCGTAGTAACTATTAAGATTATCGAGCCCTACAACCTCTTCCCCTAATTCTAATAGATGTGCGGCGGTGTGAAACCCAATAAACCCCGCCGCCCCGGTAACCAGTAACTTCATACTCGCCTCATACCCGCCGCCACACGGTTTTACCGCCCGAGGCTTTGTCTAGCAACTGTAACGAATATTCGTGCGCCGCAAGCTCCGCCTCATTGGCCATCACCACCGGAATCGGCAACCGCACGGTGGCGCGCGCCGAGGCTGTCTTATTGGAAATTTTGCGCGCAGTCTGTGCTTCGGTGTCCAACACTAATTTTGCCTGCCCACCGGTCATGCCTAAATAGACCTCAGCTAAGATACGCGCGTCTAGCAAGGCACCATGATATTCGCGATGCGAATTATCGACGCTATACCGCTTGCACAAGGCGTCCAAACTATTGCGCTGCCCGGGGTGCATTTGGCGCGCGAGACTCAGCGTATCCAAGACACCACACAGGTCACTCATTTTTTGCAGACCATCACCAATTCGCCGTAATTCCGCGTTCAGAAACGCCACATCGAATGGCGCATTGTGAATAATCAATTCCGCATCACGCACAAACTCTACAAAAGCATTGCAAATGTCAGAAAATATTGGCTCTTTAGCCAAACGTTCGCGTGTAAGCCCGTGCACCTGCTGCGCGCCTTCATCAATATCGCGCTGCGGATTTAAGTACTGATGGAAGGTACGCCCGGTCAAGCGCCGATTCACCAGCTCCACGCAACCAATTTCAATGACTCGATGCTTTTGCTCGACCTCAAGCCCAGTGGTTTCGGTATCAAGCACCACTTGTCTCATGTCATACCCACTAATTTCATGCCCAACAGTTGATCAATCGCAAGATTCGCCAGTTGATCCACAAATTCGTTACCCTCATCGCCTGAATGTCCCTTCACCCAACGCCATTGGATATTGTGTAGCACAACAGCTGCCTCCAATTGTTCCCACAGATCCTGATTCTTAACGGGCTGCTTAGCGGCAGTTTTCCAACCTCGAGCTTTCCAACTTGGTAACCACTCCGTAATACCCTGCAGCACGTACTTCGAGTCTGTATACAGTTGCACGTCGCAACGACATTTCAAAGCGCCCAAGCCGCCAATAGCCGCCATTAATTCCATGCGATTATTGGTCGTTGCCGCCTCGGCGCCCGAGACCTCTTTACGCTGTCCCGCCGCAATCAATAGTGCACCCCAACCACCAGGCCCCGGATTGCCGCGGCATGCGCCATCCGTGTACATTTCCACTTTCGGCAAGGGCTTCACAAATGGCGCAAGTTCACTCATGGCGACACCTTGGAAGTCGGTTCCGTAGCGCTCACCAACACCCGGGATATTACCCGTCTTCGCGGACGCACCTGGGTCAAAGTGGGCACGCGTTTGCGCGCTTTTAACCAATAGGCACCCGACAAAAAAGCGGGATGCGCTTTGGCGCTCGCCGCACCGCTTAACGGTAAATAACCCAAATATCCGCGCACACTATCTACCTCAAAACCGAGCAAGGCTACCCAGTCGCGCAAGCGCCCCTCGGAAATCATACGGCGCATTTGCGGTGGGAACGCCGGGCGACGCAAATAACGCGCGCACAGTTGGCGGACACCCCAGCCACTCAAAGGATTAAACCCACAGATCATTAAACACCCTTCTGCACACAGTACGCGCTCCGCTTCACGCAATACGGCATAGGGGTCTTCCACCCATTCGAGTGTATGTGGCAACAAAATGGCATCAATCGCATCTGCGGCAAAGGGCAATAAATCCAGTGACGCGCACAGAGTCACTCCCGCCCCCGGCTGAGGCGCCACCACAGTGGTATGCGGGGTACGAGCTGCGCTCAACAATTCCTGCGACGCGCCCCAGGTCCCTACTTGCAACAACTCGAAGCCAAATACATCATCCAGCGCCGAACGCGCCAATAGAGCTTCTTCCCGCAAGACGCGCGCGCCCAGCGGACTATATAACCATTCATTTGCCGTGGCAGAGTCGAAATCCAAGCTTAGCCTCGATGAAAATACTAGCGAAGTTCGAATGTTACAGGTTAAATACGCTGCAAAATGTCATTACTTAACAAACACCTTGGCGTCACACCAGTACGCGCCTTCGCCGACAATTATATATGGCTCATTGAGTCGCCTGTAGATGCAGGGCAAGTGGTTGCGGTGGACCCGGGTGAGGCAAGGCCAGTACTCGACGAACTTGGCGCAAGTGGCAAAAAATTAGCGGCGATTTTTCTCACCCATCACCATCCGGATCACATTGGCGGCGTCCTTGAATTGCTGGCACAACGTCCGCTACCCGTAATCGGCCCCACGGATGTGCGCATTCCACAGCTCACGCGAGCGGTCGGTGACGGTGAGCGCGTAGAATTGACCGATTTGGGCCTAAGCTTTGAGATTCTTCACCTTCCGGGTCATACCTTAAGCCACGTCGCATTCCTCGGACATGGCGCACTTTTCTGCGGCGATACATTATTCAGCGCCGGCTGCGGCCGAATGTTCGAAGGCACTGCAAACCAAATGTACACATCGCTTAATCGACTTAGTTGCCTGCCACCCGACACCCGCGTGTACTGCGGGCATGAATACACGGCAGCAAATTTGAAGTTCGCTCTGACCGTGGAACCTACCAATAACGCCGCCAGGGATTATGCAGCAACGGTCGAGCAAATACGCACTCACGCTTTGCCTACGCTACCCTCAAGCGTGGCCCTAGAAATTAGCGTTAATCCATTTCTACGCTGCCACGAACCCGCCGTGCGTAGCGCCGCCGAAGCACGCGCCGGACACCCACTACGAGAGCCGGCTCAGGTTTTCGCGGTATTGCGCGCCTGGAAGGATACATTCCGCTCATGAGAACTTTTTTAGGTTTTAGAACTGCGCTACTAGGCGCCAGTCTGTTGCTGATCAGTGCCTGCGCCACTCAAAGCCCCAACCCCGTACGCGAGCCGGTGACGCTACCGACCAGCACGCCCACCGCAACCGCTTCGGACACCGATACGGCCAACGATACCGCACCGTCCGTGACCATGCCCAAAGAATGGCAAAATCATAATGGCGAAGACTATGACGATTTATTTGATCGCCTACGCGCCGGATTTGCCTTAGACGAGGTTCAGGAATTTGCAATAGATCAGCAATTCTCCTGGTTTCAGCACAATCCTGAATATCTTGACCGTACCTTTGCACGCGCGCAACGCTATCTGTATCACATCGTCACCGAAGTAGAAGCGCGCAATATGCCACTCGAATTTGCCCTGCTACCCTTGGTCGAAAGCGCTTATGAACCCTTCGCCTACTCGCGCGCTCGTGCCGCGGGGCTGTGGCAATTCATCCCAGGCACGGGCGCACGCTTTGGGCTAAAACAAAACTGGTGGTATGACGGACGGCGCGACGTGATTGAGTCTACTCGTGCAGGCCTTGATTACCTGCAAGCGCTGCATGATCAATTCGGAGGCGATTGGTTACTCGCCATCGCCGCCTACAATGTCGGCGAAGGCGGCGTGCAACGCGCCATTGATCACAATCGCGCGAGCGGCAAGCCCACCGATTTCTGGCACCTAAACTTACCGGCCGAAACTCGCGCTTATGTCCCAAAGTTACTCGCGCTTAAGCGACTAATGGCAGAACCCGAACGCTACGGGATTGAACTGCCCGCCATGCCCAATGAACCGTATTTTGCAGTGATCGATACCGACTCGCAGATCGATCTTAAAATCGCGGCTAAACTTGCGGGCACACCCTATGATGATGTGGCGGCATTGAACCCGGGCTATAACCGCTGGGCCACTGATCCTGCAGGTCCGCATCGATTGCTGATACCCATCGAGCATGCCGATGCCTTTGAGATTGCGCTTAAAGCCCTGCCAGCGGCCGATCGAGTGCCGTATCTGACTCACGCAGTCGCGCATCATGAAACCTTGCCAATGATTGCGAAACAATACGGTACTTCAATTGCCGTCATCTCCAAACTCAATGATTTAAATAGTGCGCGCCTGACGCCCGGCCAATCCCTCAAAATTCCTGAGGTCAGCGTCCAGTTACCCGAGAAAGTATTGCTGGCTGCGTCGCGAGTGGATCGACCTTCAACAGATACCGGACGGGTACGGCACCAGGTTGTCCATAAGGTCCGCTCCGGTGAAACATTAAGCAGCATTGCGCGCCGCCATCGCATGTCCGCAGGCGCGCTCGCACGGCTCAACCAGTTAAATTCCGGCGACACCCTAGTACGCGGACAGCGGCTGCTCATTCAAACCAGTTCCAAACGCTATCCTAGCGAAAGACCCGCGGCAGGTCGCGTGCTCTACGTCGTGCATAGCGGCGACACGGCTGCGGCAATCGCACGTAAATTCCACGTATCGGTCGCTAAACTTAATAGTTGGAACGGCCTGAATCGGCGTCATAGAATTAGAAGCGGTCAACGTCTGGTAATCTATTCACAATCGAATCGCAACTAAAGGCCGTTAAGTATGGGGTTTTTAACAGGAAAACGTGCGTTGATTGTCGGTCTTGCCACGGATCGTTCCATCGCCTGGGGCATCGCACAAGCCATGCACCGCGAAGGCGCCGAACTCGCTTTCTCCCATATTGAACGCATGGCCGATCGCGTGATACCGCTCGCCAAGGAACTTGGATCTACTATTACCTTTCCCATGGATGTGGCCGAAGATGCGCAAATTACCCGCGGCTTTGCCACTCTCAAGGCGCATTGGCCGGCGTTCGACATTTTGGTACATGCGGTCGCCTTCGCACCGCGCGAGGCGCTGACCGGTAATTTCATCGATGCCACTACCCGTGAAGGTTTTCGCCAAGCACACGATATCTCAAGCTACAGCCTCACCGCATTGAGCCGCGAGGCGCGCCCCTTTATGCAGGATCGACGCGGCGCGATCGTAAGCTTAAGCTACTTAGGCGCAGTACGTTCCATCCCAAACTACAACGTTATGGGTCTCGCCAAGGCCAGCTTAGAAGCCAACGTACGCTTTCTAGCGGCCGATCTAGGTCCCGACGTGCGCGTCAACGCCATTTCCGCAGGTCCCATCAAAACTCTCTCCGCCGCTGGTATTCCGGGACTGCGCAAAATGTTGGGACATGTCGCAGCCGCCGCGCCGCTGAAACGCAATGTCACAATCGAAGATGTCGGCAATGCCGCCGCCTTCCTCTGCTCGGATCTCGCCGCTGGAATAACCGGCGAGGTTCTTTATGTGGATGGTGGCTACAGCTCGGTCGGCATGAGCTTCCCTGCCGAAGAAGTCAGCTGAAACTTTATTGGAGTTTAAGGGTCAAATTTATTTTGCGGGTTGAAGCTTAGTGAAAAATGTGGAGAACTTTATGTTAAATGTATTATTGAGGCGCGGTGTTCTGCTAGGCGGCACGCTCGCTTTGCTAGGTGGGTGCGCCTCTATTCCAGTCACCAGTGATTTCAACCCCAACATGACCGGCAACACCTGTCATACCTTTGCCTTTTTACAGGAACATTCCCCCCATGTGGATCAACCGGCGGCGTTCGGCAATCCGATGAATGCGGAGCGTCTACGTCAAGCGGTTGAAGCCAATCTTACCGCCAAAGGAATGCAGCACGCGGCCGATCACTCCGAGGCCGAATGCATGGTGGGTTACGCCATGGGTACGCGGCAAGTCATGGATCAATTTTATGGTAGTTTTGGTTTAGGGTCGGGGTTCGGCTACGGTCGTTACGGTTTTGGTGGCTTCGGCGGCTACGGCGGCTACGGTGGTTTTGGTTATGACGGTCCCTTTGTGCGCAATGAAACGCGCATTGCCGTCGATCTATTTGATGCAAAGTCACGTGCACCCATATGGCACGGAGCCGTCAGTCAGAACGTCAGTGAATTAACGGGACCCGATGCCGCTGCCAAAATTAATGCCGCAACAGCCGCTATTTTTAGTAAATTTCCTGGCACCTCTGTGCCAATTGTAGTGCCAGCAGCTCCCGCCACCAAGCCCGGAGCGACTTCTTAGGCTGAACTTAAGCGGCGTTAGGCTCGTTTCACGACCCAGTAGTAGAGCGCCGCGAGTAGCGCGGCGCACCCCGTTACAAGCCATACAAATCGATGCAAAGATCCCGCCAGAAGCTCAGGGTGCCTTCCTAGAGTCGCTCCTAGCCAGGCGAGCACCGAACACCAGAGAAACGAACCACCCAAGGTTGCAAGCGCGTACCAACGAAAGTCCATGCGCACAATTCCCGCCGGAATTCCAATTAAATGACGAATCACCGGCAACAGGCGCGAGAAGAATACGCCTGCCCAGCCGTATCGAGTTGCCCACCGCTCCGCAAGTTCGAATTTATGTTGGGCAACCCCCACCAAAGGTCCAAAACGCATTGCCAAGGGCCGCCCCAGCGCACGCGCTGCAAAGTACATCAGCGAGGCGCCGAGCCAAGACCCCACGGTCCCCGCCACCACCACCCCCCACACTGAAAACTGCCCCCCGACTTGCGCCATGTAGGCCGCCGGCGGCACGATCAGCTCACTCGGCAACGGCACCACGGTACTTTCAAGCGCCATCAGCGCCGCGATCAGCCAGTAGCCACCCGCGCCAAGGACCGACAGGTACCAATCAGAAAATTGGTGTAAGTATCCAGCCAACTAATCGATGGCCTGCGGGTTAATAACCACTTTGGCATCTGCACGCGCTGCTACTTCATAGCTCTGCGCTTCGGCCGACGCCATTTGATTGGCATACTGATGCGACGCCTCCCCTTGCGCGTGCGGGTCAGCGGCAGCCGGATCTTCACGCACCGCGCTCAACGCAAACACACCCGCATCGCCATTCGCCAAACCCACACTCTGATAGACCGGCTTCGCGGCAAACTTGGATGTCATTGTGGCAAACGCGGGAGTCAATATTTCAATCGGAGCCTGATCCGAGCGCGCCACAAAATGCGCCGCTTGCAGTGTCCCACCGTAGGCTTGCATTCGGCCGGCTACCGCATCCCACGCCTCCCCCGCCTGTAGTCGTTTCACCGCTTCATCGGCAGCCGCCTTGGCCAAACTCTCACCACGCTGTTTTTTCCAAGCTGCCAATAATGCAGGTCGCACCGCCTCTAGGGTTTTTTGCTGCGGCATTTTATGCTCAGTCGCATGCAGGACCACTCCGCGCCCCTTACTCACCTCAACCATAGGACTCAAATGCCCACCGAGCACATCCGCACTAAACGCAGCTTCCAGCACTTTAGGCGCCTTACCCAAAGTACCTCCACCTTCAAGACGACTAAAA
>JAYVYN010000167.1:0-5034 GCA_043784265.1 Gammaproteobacteria bacterium
CCACTTTCCACCGTCCCATCGACTGGGATCTTCGCTCCAGGGCGCATCACCACCGTGTCCCCGGCCAACACCTCCGCCGTCGGCACTTCAACCTCGGCATCGCCCCGGATCACGGAGGCTTTCGCAGGGGTGAGTTTCAGAAGCGCTTTAATCGCCGAGGACGCCCCGGCCCGCGCACGCATTTCCAACCAATGGCCGAGCAAGATAAATACCAGCAACATCGCCACCGCTTCGTAGAACTGGCCATCGGTCTTGAAATAGAACGTGCTGGCGACGCTAAAAAGGTAGCCGGTGCCGACGCTCAATACCACCAGGAGCGCCATACCGAACCTTCCGGTCATGAGGGCGCGATACGCAGAGACGAAAAACGGCCAGCTTGGGTAGAGAATCGCGGCGCTTGCGAAGAAGAACAACCAAACATTCAGACTCAGCCCAAATGGCGGCGTGGGCGGGTTGAAGAACCCCCCCATGGGGGCGTAGAGAAAGATAGGCACCGTAAAAAACAGGCAGATCCAGAAGCGGTTGCGTGTATTGCGGACCATAGAAGTCAGGTCTTTTCCGCTATGCCCCATCTCTTTGGCCATATCCGCCGGCATAGAGGGCATCGCGCCAGGTTTTGCGTGCCCCTCATGACCTTTGTCCGCGGGTGTGACGACTGGCGCCGGGGCCGGTTTCGGCGGGGCGGCTACCGGTGTAGACGATATGGCGTTCGGAGATGCTGGCGTAGGCGGCGCTTGGGCTGAACTAGCAGACGCGGTCAGCGCTACACCGCCCGGCGTTGCCGGTGGCGGGGGCAGGTCTGCTTTCTCGTGTTGTGCGTCTGCCGCGGAATTGGCGCTCGCCGCAATGGGGTTGCTCCCATGCTTTATTAGGGATTCGCCCTCAGCCTCCAATGCGCTTTGACGCACTGCCGATTTGATATCGCGGATGTCGAGGCGGGTTTCGTCGTAGCGGACGGTGGCGCTGCCGCCGGCGAAATTTACAGTCACGCTTGCAACACCCGGTACGTCGCGAATACGCTTCTCCACACCGGCCACGCTCAATATCGATAGCATATCGCGCACTTCTAGAACACTAGTCTTCATGCTGCCTCCTAAACGGCTCTTACACTTTAGGCAGCCGCCGAAGTCGGCGACCCCGCTGTCGGCGCCCCTTTGTCGAGTTTTGAATCGTGTGCATGCGCACCGGGCATGGCGGCGTTGGCTTCGGGCACGGGTATTGCCGCAGCTGGCGAGGGCGTCGCACTGGGTGCTCCAGCTGGCGCGCTCTCGGGCGGTTTCGTTGCGGCGGTCGCGGGATTTGGCGCCGAGTCGGTGTGTGGAGTTGGTGCAGCTGCAGGTTCGTGAGCTGACTTCGATCCGGTTCCCTGTTCAGTCTTGCCTTCGCCATCCGATTGATAACTGCTTTGGCGCACGATCGCCCTAATATCGCCGACTTCGATGTGCGTTTCGTCGAATCGTACGGTGGCGTTGCCGGCAGCGTAATTTACAGTCACGCTTTCAACACCGGGCACTTCACCAATCCGCTTCTCTACGGCGTCCACGCTCAATACGGACAGCATGTCGCGCACTTCTATTACGCTGGTTTTCATTGCGATTCCTTCGTGGTCTTCTGTTCTAATATGAGTCGTTTCATTTCCAGTTACTTCGCCAGCTGCTCGCCTCTGAGGTTCGCGGCATCGTAGGCAAATACGATCCATAGATGGGGCGCATCAACCGTGGATCCTTGCGACGCGCTTGATCGTACCATCTTTACCGTAGGCATCTCGGCCCTCGAAAAGGGCCAGTATTTTTTCTTCACGTTTGATGATGTGCCGCCGTAACTTGACGAGCTCAACCGGCAGTTGGCGCAAGCTGGCTATATAAACCTCGTTGGATGAGGTAGGTTCGCGGGCGGTTGACTGGTTGTCTTTGATTTTCTTGCTCACAGGGGTGTATATCATCAACTTGCAATGCCAAGTTCTCGCAATCGCCCGAAAGGCAGGCCTGCGCCAACTCGTGTGGAATTGTCCGGCATTTGAGTGCTCAGACCGTCGACCTATTATCCACAGCAACCGCCCTTGGATTGCTCTTGGTGCTTAGCATGGATCCCATGAACCCCATAGCCTGCGCTTCTCATAGCCAATTTCAGTTGGCCAGGCGAGGTACGTTTCTCGTCATACTGCACGATAACGTCACCCGAAGAGAGTGACACAACCACCGCAGGTCATACCGGTCACGCTTAAATGTTCAGTTTGCATAGCATTGATCCTTGCATTTGAGTTCACGTCGCACTGAAGGAGGCGACGCGCTAAGCGTCCGTCATGAATCATTTCGCACGCCAACACCATCCTACGGGGAGGAAACGTTCCGATTCGTTTTCGATGGCGTGCGTAGGTTGAAAAGAAACTTGCAAGCCGGCCTCCACCTGCGTGACTTCGTCGGGAAGCGGCTGGAAGTCACCTGTTACGTCGTCATGCATGTGCGGCATGAATACACCGAGTTTGTACTCAGATAATTTGCGAAGTATCTCTTGGACTTCTGGAAGATGGATTGCCGCCTGAGCAGTTCTCAGCGGCAGGGGCAACGCGCGCGCGCTTCCCCGCGTAACATTCGTTATCGTCATGATGCTCTCCTGTTACCCGTGTGAATTATCGACGGTGGCTCCATTGGGACTTCCTGTCGGTTCCGGTAGTGGCTCCCCATCGACGACACGGATCATTTGATCGACCCCGGCGGCAGTGCCACCGTAGAAATCGCCTTGTTTGAAGCGCGGTGTACTAATCTCGCTGACGATGCGTTTGCTGGTGGCGTCATTAAGGGCTCCTTCGAGGCCATACCCGACCTCGATGCGCAACGCATATTGTTCGATTGATGCAGGAGCGACGGAGGGAACGATGAGGACCGCCAGTTGACTGCCTTTCTCAGCCTCAAACGCTTGTAACGTCTGCTCCAATCCGGCGCGCTGATCAGCGCTCAGGGTGCCGGTTTGATCAGTGACATGCCCCGTCAAGGGCGGCACGGCGACTTGCGCGATTGCCATGCAAGACCAACAGAGTGTCAATGCGAGACAGGCCGCCCTTATCGAGGTGATCGTGCGCATTTTGGGGGCTCCTTGGGGGCTAGCCCTGAGGCTTGGTCGGCGCCGGCACGAACTCCACGTTCGGTGGCTTTGCGATTACCTGCTCGTTCTCTACCGTAAAGTTGGCCTTGGCTTTGTAACCGAATGCCATCGCCGTGAGGTTTGAGGGGAAGGAGCGCACTGTGACGTTGTAGCCTTGTACCGCCGCGATATAGCGATTGCGCGCCACGGCGATCCGATTTTCGGTCCCTTCGAGTTGCGCCTGTAGGTCGCGGAAGTTAGCGTCCGATTTGAGCTGCGGATAATTTTCGGTCACGACGAGCAGACGCGAGAGCGCTTGAGATAGATCTCCCTGGGCTTCCTGGAATTTCTTGAACGCAGTTTGGTCGTTAACGAGCTCCGGGGTTGCCTGTATCGTTCCCACCTTGGCTCGCGCTTCGGTTACGCCCAAAAGCACCTTTTGTTCTTGCGCCGCAAAGCCCTTGACCGCGTTGACGAGGTTTGGCACCAAGTCAGCTCTTCGCTGGTATTGGTTGACCACCTCCGACCAACTCGCCGTAATCTGCTCGTCATTACTCTGTAAAGTGTTGTAACCGCACCCGGTGAGTCCTAGAGCGACGGCAGCCGTGAGTATTGTCCATAATTTATACATCTGAACCTCTCCGACTTCGGCGAATCGCGAGGCACACTCGCTGCGGCACACCACCGCTGCAAATGTAGCTTTCCGATGGCGCACCGACGCGATACGTCCGCGGCGAGGCGGACAGGATTCGCTGGCGGGGAACTCCAGGCTGACTCAGCGCAATGCCCCGCGACACACGCGTAGCGCGCAGCCGCCGCCAGTGGATTAGACCGACCCGTAGAACTTTCCACGCGTTAGTTGGCACTGTCGGTGCGGTAGCACACGGACGATCACGGCGGCAGCGAATTTGGCATGTGGGCATATTCAGATCCTGAAGTCGGAACTCCAATGGTTGCGAGTAGGTTACGATTCGCGGAGCCGCGGTCTATGAGGAGAAACCGTCGAGAACTCCGTAGTTGACGTAGACAAGGGTATGCCATGCGCGGTTGCCGTACACTCGGCGAAGGGTGAAATTTTGGCATCCGCCCAAGCCTTCAGGCACCGGAGCCGGGAACCTTCGATCCGACAGCGGCTAGCGCTTGCACCGCTGAATGGCCGTGCGCGTATCATCCATTGATGCCTCGTTGCAACGCCTGTGTCAGTGGTGTGAAGAGAGTTGAGAAACGGGTGATCAAGTCGCTCGCAGAAAGCAGAATAGTATGTTGAACCGAACTAGTCCTTGGGTGCCTGAATGATCGAGTCTTCCGCCAAGACCCCGATGAGTTGCGACACTTCGTGCGCGGCGTCTATCTCAATGGAGGCGCTCAACCGCACGTGCTACTGCCTTAGCCTAGATCAGCAGGTATTGCGCCGGGCTTTGGCGGCGGAATTGGATATTCGCGGCCTGTCGGAGGGCATGACTGAGACTCATCCGCATCTTTTCGCGTCTGTACCGATGTTCGTTTCACGCGAGAATGTAGAGCGGATGATGCGTTTGATCAGAGTTGTCGAAGAAGTCATCGCCACCCCGGATTTCCGCCGTACGGCCCTGGCATGGGCTCCCGACATCGCGCGGTATGATCCGCATTCGCCCGGTGGGCTACTGGGATACGACTTTCATTTGGCCGCCGATGGTCCGCAACTGATAGAGATCAATACGAATCCGGGCGGCGCAATGCTCAACGCTGTGATGGGGCGTGCGCACCGATCGTGCTGTGCCGAAGCGGTCGAACTCGCGATGGTACCCAAGGAGGCCGCAGCGACCGAGGATGCGCTATTCGGCGTATTCATGACAGAGTGGCGTTTGCAGCGCGCCGATGCTCCGCTGGCGTCCGTGGCCATTGTCGACGACACGCCAGAGCAGCAATATTTGTATCCCGAGTTTCTGCTGTACCGACACCTTTTCAGCCGTC
>JAYVYN010000168.1:0-2895 GCA_043784265.1 Gammaproteobacteria bacterium
TCTTCGAGTCCACGAGGTACTTGTGGAATACCGTCGAAATCGGCACCGATCCCGACGTGTTCAATGCCTGCCACCTTGACCGCGAGATCTATGCAAGCGACCACGTCGGTGATGGAAGCTTTACCGACCACCGGATTTGCCTCGCCACTTTCGATTCGCTGCTTCACGGCGTCCGCGTCTTCCGCGTTTACGTACGCGGAGTAAAAATTGATGCCCACGACGCCTCCGTTCTTCGAGAGGGCTCGCAGCATCGCGTCATCTAAATTACGTGGGAAGTCGACCAAGGCGCGGCAGGACGAATGAGATGCGATGACTGGTTTAGTTGAAACAGCGAGCGTGTCGTAAAATATCTTGTCGGAGACATGCGAAACATCGACGATCATGCCTATCCGGTTCATTTCGCGCACGACTTGTCGTCCAAAATCCGTCAGTCCATCGTGAAGCGGTGGAGAGGTGGCCGAATCGGCCCAATGGTTCCCCTTAAAGTGAGTCAAAGTCATAGACAAGAACCCAACTCGGCGAAAGGTTCTCAAAACGGCGAGGTCGTCGCTGATTTGATGCCCGCCTTCGACGGTCAGAATAGCCGCAATCTTCCCGTTGGCCACGAGCCTTTCGATTTGACGCGCGCTGGTTGCGAGTTCAATGTCGTTAGGGTACTTGTCAAATACCCTCTGCATGGCATCGCGAAAGTCGAGCGTGCGGCGCACAGCCTCCGCCTCCGGATAGTACGGGGGGACGTTAGCCGCGAAAAACGGCACAGTCACACCCCCTTCCCGCAAGCGTGGCAAGTCAATACTGCCATTAGTCGATCGAACACCAAAGTCGGCGCTGTCAGCAACCAAGTTTTGCACCGTGTCATTGTGCGCGTCGATGACTACGAGCGGTGTGGTCGCGGAGGATGCGCAGATTGGAACGGCTGCCACTGCCAGTGAGGCAAGTCCCGCGACGACGCTGCTTTTCACGATCTTCATCCCCTATTTAAAGTCTGCAATTTGCCACCAGCCAGTCCAAACCGGCCATCGCATCGCATTTAACACGTCCATTTTGCATGTGCCGGCCAATAGGGAATGATGACCCGGAACCGCCGCTCACCAGTGGCCGCTTCCGTGCCTCCCACTTGTTACGGAGGCGGCGCGTTTCGGATTCTCCGGAATTTGAGCTCAAGGCATGTAAAGCTTCCTTTCCATGTCACCCGCCAGCTGGAGACCCGAAATGAACCCTGATATACGCCAATACACGCTGGAACTAGGTTGCGCGCTGGCAATCTACGCAGCGCTACTGGTTGCCAGCTTCTACCTTACACGGACACTGCACCTGGGCGAGCTTGCCCGTTACGCAATTGTGCTCACGCCTATACTGGGCATTGTGGGCTGCGTATGGACGATCATTCGTCACTTGCGCCGTCTGGATGAGATGCAGCGGCGCATACAGCTCGAAGCGCTTGCCATCTCGTTTGCGGGCTCTGCGTTCGGCTCACTGGCATGGGGATTCGCAGAGTCGGCAGGTGCGCCTCACCTGCCGACGTTTCTAATCTGGCCAATCATGGCGTCGCTGTGGGTGGTCGGTGGATTCATCTCACACCGCCGATACCGCTAGGGGTCACGCCGATGAAGAATACTATTCGACAGCTTCGCAAAGCCCGCAACTGGTCGCAGGGTCAGTTGGCCAAGGCACTGGACGTCTCACGCCAGACGGTCAATGCGCTGGAAAACGGTCGATACGATCCGCGCTTGCCGTTGGCTTTCGCCATCGCGGGCCTGTTCAAGCTTCGCATTGAAGATATCTTCAAGCCTTGAAGGCAATACGAGCAAGTAACATGAGTACCCAATCGTCTTGAAAGAGCCGCAATGAGCCTGGTTGACCCTCGCGTTCGATCACCAACGGCAGCTGTAGGGAAGCGTAATCAACTCTTCTGCGTCGCCAACGCGTCCCGCGCCTCGTGCAACTGCTTCCAGTTCGGCGCGTATTTCAGCGCCTCGTCGTACTTCGAGAGCGCGTCCTTTGTGTTGCCTTGCTTCACCAGCACATCGCCCCACGCCTTCAGCGGATCCGCCCAGTGCGGGCCACGCTCGTTAGCCGCCTTCAGTTTCTCTTCCGCGGCCGCCAAATGGCCATGCTTCAGGAGCGCAACCCCCAGGAGTAGTACGCAGCCGGAAGATCCGATGCCAGCGCCACGGCATCCGCATAAGCCTTCTGCGCACCAGCTGAGTCACCGCGTCACCTCGTTCGCTCGCCAAGAGCCCTCTCGCGAAGTGTTTTGCGGCTGCAATGATCGGCTCGTTGGGGTCTTCCGGACTTGTGCGGAGCGTCAGTTCCGTGTTCTCCACGTCGTGCAGAAATGCCTGCACTGTGACGATTTCGGCTCCCACCTTGTCGCCACTTGTGCCAACGCCTGATCCCGCGCGCTCATCTGCTTCCACGGAACTCAGTCACGCCTTGGCGTCCCAGGTGAGAAGGTCCCAGTTGTCGTAAGCCCGCGGGCTCGCCGGATCGCGTTTGCCGCCGTTGAGTTCAAACATATGTTTTCCAACGCGCCACGCGCCTTCCTCATCGCCCATGCCTATCATCGCGTTCATCATATGATGGTACGCGAACCACAGATCCGGCTTGAGCTCCGCGGCTGCGCGATACAGTGTCAGCGCCTCGGCTCTCGGCTCTCGGGTGTCCGGTTCGCTCCGCAACGCTGCTGCTGGAGTAGCTCGATTCGCAAAAGGCGATTTGTTCGTCAAACCTGCCGATGTTTCCGAGGTAGGCAGCCCATTGCTGGGGTTGCGATTTGGAGTACATGTATTCTGCAGCTTGCCGGGTCAATAGGGCAAAGGACTCGGCGATGCTGATGCCGGTTTCCGGAACGGCGAGCTTTACCTCGTTCGACTAGGCGCCGGACACGTCGCG
>JAYVYN010000169.1:0-4259 GCA_043784265.1 Gammaproteobacteria bacterium
TTTACCATTTGTGCGCCCATGTTTTCAAACTTGTCTTTCAGTTCGATTTCTTTAGCAACTGAAACGCCATCTTTAGTGATGGTTGGTGCGCCGTATGAACGCTCTAGCACCACATTGCGGCCTTTAGGACCTAAAGTTACTTTTACTGCGTTGGCGAGAATATTCACGCCGTTGGTCATTTTTTGGCGAACTTCGTCGCCGAATCTTACGTCTTTTGCTGCCATCTTAAATTCTCCTAAATTCTAATTGTTTGACTGTATTAATTGATTATTCAATAAACTGTCTTTGTTGAAATTATTCGACTTGAAATCCCAGTTGAAATTATTCAACAATCGCCATGATGTCTTCTTCGCGCATCACCAATAATTCATCGCCATCTACTTTTACGGTTTGGCCTGCGTACTTGCCAAACAACACTTTGTCGCCTACTTTTACGTCAAGGGCAATAATTTTACCGCTTTCGTCACGTTTGCCGTTGCCTACTGCTTGCACTACGCCTTGGTCTGGTTTTTCTGTGGCGCTGTCTGGAATTACAATGCCTGACGCAGTTGTGCGTTCTTCTTCAGAGCGTTTTACAATCACGCGATCATGTAATGGACGAATTTTCATTCAATTTCTCCTAATAGGTTATGCTACAAATGTTGTTTAAAATGTTGTTTAATGTAATAGCTTAAGTAAAAGAGTATTTTAGCACTCTAGTTACTTGATTGCTAATATTGGGGTTGATTTTGAGTTTTCAATAGCAATAAACTTTGCAGGGATAATTTTTAGAGTTAATAGGATTTTTATTTTGACAGCATCTCCACCAGCACAGCCACCTGTCTCATCGCAAAAAATCGATGTTGGCATCCAGCAGATTAATTTAAGCTATATTGCTGATCAAGACAGGCTGTTGCTACGAGTTGGTTTAAGCGACAATAGTGAGCTCATGGTGTGGCTGACCTATCGCATTACGCGCATGATTTGGCAATTACTCAGTGGTGTAGCGCATATTCCAAGCGCGCAATCCATACAAGCAGACGCGTCACCACAGCAAGCCGTGCAGCAGTTTCAGCAAGAAGTGCAAGTTGCGGAAAATTTGCAGAAGATGGATTTTCAAACACCCTATACTCCACGCCAAGAAGTTATGAATGACCAACCTATGTTAGTGACTGACGTCTTACTGCATAGCCAAGATGACAAGCCGCAAGGCTTAGAAATGCCTTGCTTAGAAGGTATTAATGTTCGTATTAACTTAAACCAAGAGCTGATTCTAGCACTATGCAATATGTTGCAACTATCTAGCAAAGAAGCGGCCTGGGAGCTAGCAGGTGGGCGGCCAGTGCTGGTCATAACGACACCAGCAATTGGTATAGAAGGCGATAATAAGGTGTTACATTAATGAATGTTGTTCAATTAGGTCAAAGTGATTTAACCGTATCTAAAGTGTGCCTTGGCACCATGACGTTCGGCGACCAAAACACGCAAATTGAAGCGCACGAGCAGCTTGATTATGCCTTGGCACAAGGCATTAATTTCATTGATACTGCAGAGATGTACCCCGTGCCGCCTAAGGCCGAAACTTACACGCGCACCGAAACCATTATTGGACATTGGCTAAAAAACCAAACGCGCGACCAAGTAATTATAGGCAGCAAAATATCAGGACCAAACAGAGGCTTGGGCTGGATACGCAATAACGCTTTTTCGCTTGATCGTGCGACCATTCGCAGTGCTTTGCATGAGTCACTCAAGCGCTTGCAGACCGATTATATTGACCTGTACCAAATTCATTGGCCAGAGCGCAATGTGCCGTTGTTTGGTCAATATCAGTTTGATGCTAACAATGAGATTGACGCGAAGGGAAACGAGAAACAATGGGTGAGCATTCATAACCAGCTGGAAACGCTGGCAGAGTTAGTTATAGAGGGTAAGATTCGCGCGATTGGGCTATCTAACGAGCAACCTTGGGGTGTGATGGAGTTTGTGCGTTGTGCCAAACAATACCATTTGCCACATATTGCTACGCTACAAAATAGCTATAACTTATTGAATCGCAGTATTGATTTTGGCGTCAGTGAAATTTGCTATCGTGAAAATGTCAGCTTATTGGCGTACTCGCCACTGGGTTTTGGGCATTTAAGTGGTAAATATGTCGACAATCCGCGTTCTGTTGGTCGTATTACTTTGTTCAAAGGTTACGCACAACGTTACACCAAACCAAATGTAGCGGCAGCTAGTGCAGCCTATGCGCAACTCGCTCGCGCTAACAATTTAACACCAACGCAACTAGCATTGAGTTTTGTGATGCATCGTTGGTGCGTCGCGAGTACGATTATTGGCGCGACTAGCATGGCGCAGGTTCAAGAAAATATCGCTGCCTATCAAGTGAAATTATCATTAGAAATTTTGAAAGAAATCGACGCAATTCATTTGCGTTATACAAACCCTGCACCTTAATGGAAAACTCAAATTTATTAGCCCGTAGCCTGCAATCCGTGTGGCATCCGTGTACGCAGATGAAGCAACACGAAAATTACCCACCCATTGCTATTGCAAGCGGCGACGGTGTATGGCTGACCGACTCCGATGGCAAGCGCTATCTAGACGCAGTGAGTAGTTGGTGGGTGAATTTATTTGCCGGGCAGATGGACCCCGCCAGCCTGCCCTATGCCATGGTCAAGGTCACTCCGGATGTAGGAAATATCCTGGAGCGCAATTCGGTCAGAATAGGCCGGGCATTTGTCGACCGGCGCGGCCCCGCCGAAATTCGCTTCGGTATCGGCGATACCGTCAGCGTGACGGTGTTCGAGGCCGCCGCGGGCGGTCTGTTCATTCCGGCCGATGCCGGGGTCCGTCCGGGCAACTACGTCACGCTTCCGAACCAGCCGGTCGATACCCAGGGCAACATCATGGTTCCCTACGCCGGCACGATCAAGGCACAGGGCCGCACCGCGGTTCAGGTCCAGGCCGCGATCGTCAACGCGCTGAAGAACCGCGCGCTGGAACCGCAGGCGGTGGTCGCACTCGTCGACCAGCGGGCTTCTTCCATCAGCGTGCTGGGCGAGGTCGGTACACCGTCCCGCTTCCCGGCCAGCGCGAGCGGCGAGCGCCTGCTCGATGCCATTACACGCGCCGGCGGCCCGCGGAATCCGGGCTATGACACCTTCGTGATGCTCGAACGCGACGGACGCCAGGCTACCGCGGCATTCGCTTCGCTGCTGAACGAGCCGACCAACAATATCTACGTCCGCCCCCAGGATACGATCTACGTCTTCACGCAGCCGCAGACCTTCGTGGCCTTCGGCGCGGCGGGACAGCAGGGACAGTTCGGGTTCGGCGCATGGCGGCTCTCGATTGCCGAGGCGCTCGGAAAGACCGGCGGACTCAACGACAATCTCGCCGATCCCGCATCGGTGTTCCTGTATCGCGGCGAACGGCGCGAGGTCGCAGCCCAGCTCGGGGTCGATTGCGCACCGTATAGCGGCGACATTATTCCGATCGTCTACAATCTCAATCTGCGCGATCCTGCCGGCTACTTCCTCGCCACCAAGTTCGAGATGCGCAACAAGGATGTCATCTTCACCTCGAACTCGGCTTCGGTGGAAGCAAGCAAGCTCATGACGTATCTGCGATTGATCACGGCCACGGTCAACGATCCGCTGATGGCTGCCGTCAACGCCTATACCGTCAAGGGCCTGGCCACGGGTGCGTCGACCGGCGCCATCATCAACACGACGTCGAGCCTGAAGTAGCAAACACGGAGGCTGACGTGAACCTTCGTCCAGCCATCCTTGTCACCGGCGGCGCGGGCTATATCGGCTCGCATTGCTGCCGCGCGCTGGAAGCGGCGGGCTATCGCCCCATCATCTACGACAATTTCTCGACCGGCCACCGCAGCTTCGTCACCGGTACGCTGGTGACCGGCGACATCGCCGACAAGGCGACGCTGGCGCGGGCCCTCGCCGAGCATGATGTCGCAGCCGTGATGCACCTCGCCGCGTCGAGCCTGGTCGGCGAATCCGTCGCAGATCCGCAGAAATACTACGTCAACAACGTCGCAGGTACGCTGTCGCTGCTCGAGGCGATGCGCGAGGCCGGCTGCAACCGCCTGGTGTTCTCGTCAACCGGTGCGGTCTATGGCAATGCCGACAGCAAGGTGCTGCAGGAAAATGACGCCGGTGCGCCGATCAATCCCTACGGCGCATCGAAATGGATGATCGAACGCGTGCTGGCGGACTATCGCGCGGCCTACGGGTTCGGATCGTTCGCGCTGCGCT
>JAYVYN010000170.1:0-8212 GCA_043784265.1 Gammaproteobacteria bacterium
GCATCGCAACAGGTGTGTATTTTCTTTTCTGCGCGCTACCGAACTTAGCGCGGCGCGGGCGGTATTACGCGGATTTTAATTGTTAGCACCGGTTTTTTGGATGATTCCTCGATGGATTTCCGCAATTCATCGGCAAAATACCGGATCCGTGAGGCCCATACGGCACCGCTGACCCCCACCTTAAGGGTTCCCTGCTCAACCCCCGCGCTGATCACCTGTTTGGCAAGCTTTGCGGGTAGGCTACTACGGACACATTCTAGAACCTGAGAGCGCAATTGAACCCGGGTCTTGAGGGCCTTGAGTTTAGAATGGTTGCCGGCTAGTAACTCGCTGATTTTTATAGGATTTTGCATTTCAGCAGTGCGCCGTATTAAAGATTTCGCCATAAGTGACAAGGAAATCCTTGTTATGAGTCAATTATATCAATAGTCTAGCCGTCACTATTCAGGGCAGACTGGCAATATGAATTTGATTTTAATCGCCCGTAAATCGGGTTTTGTGAAACTGTTTGATCTACAGCATCCGTGGGTTTTGGGGTGCGCGCTGGTACTGGTGCTCGGCTTTTTGGGCGCTGCATTTTCATTTGGCGTTAGTTTGGGCACGCGGCATCGGGGTATCAATCCCATTGATCAATTGGGGAATTGGTCGGCCGATCTGCTCAAGCAACAGTCGCAGATCGAGGATGTGCGCAAAATATTGCAAGAAAAAGTCAACGCGTTGGCGATGCGGGTCGGACAAATGAATGCCAATGTGATTCGCTTGGACGCGCTGGGCAAGCGTTTAACGCGTATGGCGAATTTAGAGGATGGCGAATTTAATTTCGGGTCTCCACCGGCGCAAGGCGGTTCAGAGTTCATGGGTGATGGGATGCCTGCGCAAATTCCGAACCTCACGGCCATGGTAGATGGGCTTCAGTCACAGTTGTCGAGTCGTGAAACACAACTGGGTGTGCTGGAAAATTTAATTTTGACGCGGGAGCTCAACAAGCAGGTGTACCCTGAGGGTAAGCCGGTGCTGGAGGGCTGGATATCGAGTTACTTCGGACAGCGCGCCGATCCTTTCACCGGATATACGGCGACTCATAAAGGCCTAGATTTTGCGGGTCCGGCGGGCACCGAGGTGATGGCGGTGGCGGCGGGCTTGGTGACGTGGGCGGGTGATCGCTCAGGTTTTGGCATGATGGTGGAAATAAATCATGGTAATGGTCTTGCGACCCGCTATGGCCACAATGAAAAATTGTTAGTGAAACAAGGCGATATGGTGCGAAAAGGCCAGGAAATCGCGTTAATGGGCTCAACCGGGCGCTCGACCGGAAATCATTTGCATTTTGAAGTGCTGAAGAATGGCGTGCAGGTTGACCCGCTGCGTTTTATCGGTGAGAACCGTTGATTTAAACGCTTTCCCTCCCTCTCTCTTGAGACTATCCGTACAATACCCCTTTTTTTGAGGACTCCCGCGCGTGTGGAAGATTCTATCGCAAGTATTTGGTAGCCGTAATCAGCGCATCGTTAAGGAGCTGAGCCGCACGGTTGCTGCCATCAATGCCTTTGAGCCCACTATGAGCGCATTGAGCGATGCGCAATTGCCCGAAAAGACGCATGAACTGCAGGAGCGTTTTAAGGCGGGTGCAACGCTCGATAGTTTGGTGCCCGAAGCGTTTGCGTTGGTGCGTGAAGCTTCGCGCCGTAAATTGGGCTTGCGGCATTTCGATGTGCAGCTCATCGGTGGACTTGCCTTGCATAATGGCAAGATTGCCGAAATGCGCACCGGCGAAGGCAAGACACTGATGGCGACACTGCCTGCGGTGTTAAACGCTCTGAGTGGCGATGGCGTGCATGTGGTTACAGTGAACGAATATTTGGCGCAACGTGACTCGGATTGGATGAAGCCGGTGTTTAACGCGTTAGGGCTACAAGTGGGCGTCATCAAGAACGCGCAGTCATCCGAAGAGAAACGGGCGGCTTATGCTTGTGACATTACATACGGCACCAATAACGAATTCGGTTTCGATTATTTGCGGGATAATCTGGCGTTTCGTATCGAAGATCGCGCGCAGCGTAAGCTTTCGTTTGCAATTATCGATGAAGTCGACTCGATCTTAATCGATGAGGCGCGCACGCCGTTGATTATTTCCGGTCCTGCGGAAGAGAGTACCGAGCTGTACTTGAAAATTAATACTTTGATTCCGCGTCTGGTGCGCCAGAAAGTCGAAGATGGCCCGGGCGACTATTTTGTAGATGAGAAGACCAAGCAGGCGACGCTCACTGAAGATGGCCACGCCAAGGTCGAAGAGCTGATGAGCGAAATCGGGCTGTTGCGCGACGGCGAGAGTCTGTATGACGCCACTAATATTCGCTTGATGCATCATCTGAACGCGGCGTTACGCGCACACTCGCTGTATCGACGCGATGTGGAATATATCGTGCGCCAGAATGAAGTCATCATTGTCGATGAATTCACCGGCCGCACCATGCCGGGACGACGCTGGTCGGATGGCTTGCACCAGGCGGTTGAAGCGAAAGAAGCGGTGCAGGTGCGCGAAGAAAATCAAACGGTAGCATCGATTACCTTCCAGAATTATTTTAGGTTATATACCAAGCTCTCTGGCATGACGGGTACGGCTGACACGGAAGCATTTGAGTTCCAACAAATCTATGGTCTTGAAGTGGTGGTTATCCCCACGCATCGACCCATGATTCGCAAAGATAAGTCCGACCTCGTGTTCTTATCAGAGCAGGATAAATTCCAGGCGATTCTCGAGGATATCCAGGAGTGTGTGAAGCGGGGCCAACCGGTGTTGGTTGGAACTACTTCGATAGAAACCTCGGAGCGGCTGGCGAAATTGCTGGTCGGCGAGAAAATACCCCATGAGGTATTGAACGCTAAACAACACGAGCGTGAAGCACATATCGTGGCCGAAGCGGGCCGACCGGGTGCCATTACGATTGCGACTAATATGGCGGGGCGCGGCACGGATATAGTACTCGGTGGCAGCCCACAAACCCAGATCGACGCGCTTGAGAATCCTGATGAGGCACAACTTGCAAAAATTCGCGCTGATTGGCAGGTGCGTCATGATCAGGTATTGACCGCAGGGGGCTTGCATATCATCGGCACCGAGCGTCACGAGTCACGGCGTATCGACAATCAATTGCGCGGTCGATCGGGCCGACAAGGCGATCCTGGGTCGAGCCGGTTTTATTTGTCCCTGGAAGATAATTTGATGCGGATTTTCGGTGATCCGACTCGCATGAAATCGTTGATGACGCGTGTTGGCATGAAGGCGGGCGAGGCCATTGAAAGTGGGATGCTGACGCGGCAAATCGAACGCGCGCAGCGCCGCGTTGAGCAACATAATTTTGATGCCCGCAAACAATTGCTTGAATACGACGACGTCGCTAATGATCAGCGCCGTGTCATTTATCAGCAACGCACCGACCTGATGGGTGCGGAAAACGTCGCGGAAGCGGTGCGCGGTATTCGCGAGGATGTGGTCGCGCAGTTGGTGGATCAATACGTACCGGGCGGCGCACCGGAAGAGCAGTGGGATGTACCCGGACTCGCGCAATCCATTGAGCGGGATTTTGGTATTGCGCTGCCCGTCGTAGCATGGGTGAAGGCCGAAGAGGCGGGTGATGGTTCTGGCTTAAAGAAGAAAATCGTGGCAGGTTTAGAGGCGGCGTACGATCAGAAGACCACCGACGTGGGCGCGCCGGTGATGCGCTACATCGAAAAAGAAATGATGTTGCGCACGTTAGATCAGCATTGGCGCGAACATTTAGCCGCGATGGACTACATGCGTCAGGGCATTTTTCTGCGCAGCTACGCGCAAAAAAATCCGAAGCAGGAGTACAAGCGCGAAGCTTTCGAGTTGTTCTCGGCAATGTTGGATCGAATTAAGTTCGACACCGTGACTACGGTTTCAAAAATTCAGGTGCGTAGTCAGGATGAGATCGAGCGTGAAGAGCATGATCGGCAACAACGGCTGGCGCGAGCCCTACAGGCGCAACATGCCGAAGCCATATCGCCCATCCAAGGGGGATACGCCCCCGACGATTCGCTGCAGCCCCCTGGTAGTGGGCGCGGCGTGGGCGCCGCTGGCGGCGCGTCCGAGGCAAGCGTGGCGCCCTTTGTGCGCGAGGTGCCCAAGGTGGGGCGCAATGAGCCGTGTCCCTGCGGTTCGGGTAAGAAGTTCAAGCACTGCCACGGCGCGCTCCCGCAAGGGTGAGGCGCTTCGCTTGATTCACGTGGTGGCGGCGGCGGTGATTGATGCCACTGGGCAAATACTCATCGCACAAAGGCCGGTCGGTAAACACTTGGCGGGTGGCTGGGAATTTCCGGGCGGCAAACTGGAACCCGGTGAGACACGTGTTGCGGGGCTTGCGCGCGAACTTCGCGAAGAGCTGGGCATTGAGGTTATGCTTGCGCGAGTACGGCCTTTGATGCGGCTGCGACATCGTTATCCTTACGGCGAAGTAATACTCGATATGTTCGTGGTGCGCCATTATTCGGGCATGCCCTCGGGGCGCGATGGCCAGGCGATCCGCTGGTGCTCCTTCAACGAATTACCACATGCGGATTTACTACCGGCGGATCGGCCGATCGTCGCGGCGTTGCGCTTGCCGGAGCGGTTAACCGCCCCCGGGTCGGCTGGCGCGGAGGCGGAAACACGGGATTGTTGGGTCGCGAACGGTGCTGCTGCCGATCAGCCTCTTGGTGGTGTCATTTGTGCGGATGCTCGCGACGCGTTGCGAGCGGTCGCCGGAGGTGCTTCGTTCATCGTGATGCGAAGCGTGATCAACTCGTCGGCGCTTGCCGAATTGTGTGCTGAAGTGTCGGTGCCTGTGTACGCACGAGGGATCGAGATTGAGGCCGCGTGGGCGCTAGGGGCTACGGGGGTGGCGTAGGGGTAAGTATTTCAGGGCATCTTCTCGCCGCGCGCCGCGACCAAAATTTCATACCACTCTTCACGCGTTAGCGCGACCGCGTAACTCGCAGCCGCCTCTCGAATGTGCGTAACGCTTTGTGCGCCGATCAGTGGAATTGGGTGGGCCGGATGCGCCATGATCCAGGCATAGGCGATCGCCGCTGAAGATACCGACGCTCGTTTAGCGACCCGATCTAAAGCGTCATTGACCGCCGACTCGCGCTCATTGTTTTTGGCGTCTCGCGGTGTTCTACCCAGGCGGCCCTGTGCGAGCGGTGACCAAGCCAACACCGCTAAGCTACGCCGCATGGCGAGGTCTAATATTCCATCGCTCAACGGGCCGATTGCTAACAGTGAAAACTCAGGCTGCACCGACGCCAATTGGAACGGCAAGTAGCTACATAAAGCTTCGATTTGCGCCACCGAATAATTGGACACGCCCGCTGCGCGTATTTTGCCTGACTGGCGCAGGCGATCCAGCGCAGCAGCAACCTCCTGCGGATGAGTCAACTGGTCAGGACGGTGAATTTGGTATAGGTCAACACAGTCCACGCCCAGACGCCGCAAGGAGTTCTCGCAAGCCTCGATCAAATAAGTCGCGCGCGAGTCGTAAGGTAAGGGAGGTCGAATCCCGCCCTTGGTAGCCAACACAATGGATGCGCGTAGCGTAGGGGCCGCACGGAGCACCTCGCCTAGCAACCGCTCCGCACCACCGAAACCCGCTGGGGTAGCAAAGCCATAGATATCGGCAGTATCAAATAAAGTACAGCCAATTTCGATAGCCGCTTCAATGCGACGCTGCGCTGTAGCGCAATCGACACCTGCAAACCGCCACATTCCCCATCCCAGCGGCGCCACGGCCAGACCACTGTTCCCTAAGGGAATAGAGGTATGCCTAGAAACAGCGTTAATGTTTTGGCTCATTTTGAGTCCCCGTTAACTTCACTGAGTAAGGTCCACCGATCGGCTATCCCCAAGCGCGTTACCGCAGTAGGCGCGCCGGGTGCAGCTTCGCACCATCAATGCGCTGCTAGCTCAACTATCAATTCGACACGACTTCATGCTGGCTGCGGGGCATTGTCCTCTACGCGTCTGGCAGGCTTAGTGACAAAGGATTTACGGCCGCAAGTTTTCGTCAAAAAATCGTTTTATGGTGGCATAGGCGTGCTTGCTGTCGGCGGGGCTTGAAAGCCCGTGCTTGGCACCGGGGTAGACCATTACGTCGAAGGGTTTGCCTAAATCTTGCAGTTTGCGAAATAACTGAGTGCTGTTGGAAAATAATACATTGTCATCCGCCATGCCGTGAATGACCAGTAGCTTGCCCTTAAGATCCTTGGCGTAAGGGAACACTGAACTTGCCGTGTAGCCGGCGGCGTTGTCTTGTGGGCGATCTAAATAGCGTTCGGTGTAATGAGTATCGTAGAGTCGCCAATCGGTGACCGGAGCGACTGATACGCCGGCGTGAAATAATTCCGGTGCTTTGAACATGAGCATCAGTGTCATATAGCCGCCGTAGCTCCAACCCCAAACACCAATGCGTGCCGCATCGACAAAGGCTTGTGACGCTAACCAGCGCGCACCCAGGATTTGATCAGTGACCTCAACATTGCCCAACTGCCGGCGCAACGGCGCTTGAAATTTGGTGCCACGGAATGCGCTGCCGCGGTTGTCGAGCTGAAATACCACGAAGCCGGCGCGCGTCAAGATTTGGGTGAACGCCGCGCCATTCCAATTGTTAAGCACACGCTGCACGCTGGGACCGCCGTACACATCGACGATGGCTGGGTAGCGTTTGCTGGCGTCAAAATGCAGCGGCTTAAAGAGCTCGTAGTGCAGTACTTGACCGTCTTCGGCGTTTAATGTGCCAAACTCGGACACAGAGTTGTCGGCGAGATAGGGCGCATCCGGGTGGGCGGCATCCAATGAATTTTTTAGCAAATAGGTAATCTGAGCGCCCGCGGCGTCATGCAATACCACCTGCGCGGGTTGATTGCCGCTGGAAAATTGATCGACGTAGAACTTCGCGTTGGGCGACATGCTAATCGCGTGCAGTCCGTCCTCGCGGGATATGCGGGTCACGTGGTGCGGGTCGGTGGTATCTAGCGAGGTGCGATACAGGTGTCGCTCGGTGGGATTTTTTTCGGTGGCAGAAAAATAAATGACACGGTTTGGCTCGTCGATGGCCTTGATCGCGCGGCTACCAAAATCATCGACGTTCCATGCACCCGCCGTGAGCGGGCGCAGTAGATGCCCCTCGTAGTCGTATAGATACAGGTGGGTGTATCCGTGACTACTGGAGGCCCAGATGAATTCGTGCGTGTGTTTCAGGAAGGTCAGTTCGTCGTGCAAATCAATCCATGTGTCGCTGGTTTCGGTCAGTACAACGCGGCTCTTTCCGGTGGTTGTGTCGGCGAATAGTAAATCCAAGTGCCGTTGGTCGCGACTCTGTCGTTGGATCGCGAGCGTCTTGCCATCCGGTAACCAGTGCACTCGGGCGAGATAAATATCTGGATCTAGACCTAAGTCCATCCACACGGTGGCACCGCTATGAATGTCGATTACACCCAGTTTTACGCGGACATTGGCCTCGCCCGCAGCTGGGTAGCGCTGCTCGATGGTGGTGATATTGTCGGCGGCGATTTCAAAGCGCTGCGTGAGTTTTACCGGTGCTTCATCCACCCGCGCATAGGCGATATGCTGATCATCGGGGGACCACCAATAGCCGGTGGCGCGATCCATTTCTTCCTGAGCCACGAATTCAGCCATGCCGTTTTTGATGGTATTGCCGCCGTCGTGAGTGAGGGCCTTAAGGGTATGGGTCTTAAGGTCGTAGAGATGGATATTTTGATCGCGAATGTAGGCTAGGTATTGACCCTTAGATGAAACACTGGCGTCCGTGGCGGTAGTATTGGGCGGCGTGATGGCCAATAGTGCGTCGCGCGCCGGCTTGCGCAAATCGTAGTAAAAAAGATTACCATCTACTGGAAATAGCAGCGCGTTGCCACTGGGTGCGAATGAATATTCTACTATGCCGGATAAAGCAGCCGTGCGTTGACGTTCGCGCCGACCGAGTTCTTCGTCGGAAATCTTTGCTTGAGGGATGGCCAGTAACTCAGAGTCGACCAGCAGGCGTGCCTGCCGGTCGTGGAAATTGTATTCCCATAAATCCAGGCGATTCTTATCCGTAGGTTTGCCTTGTAGGTAGGTCACCCGCGTGCCATTGGGAGAGACTTTCAATCCGAGGATCGTGGGTCCACCCAGCGCTGGCGCGTCAAATAGCCGGTC
>JAYVYN010000171.1:0-3999 GCA_043784265.1 Gammaproteobacteria bacterium
CCCTAAAACGACCCTCAAATTTCAGTTTTCCCTGTAGATTGCCATAGATCAGGGAATGGCGATGTGAGAGCGGTTCGCGGATGACTGGTTCCACCGCCAGCTACCTTTGTTTTCATTGTGTTTTTCGCGATAAAGGTCTCATATTCCCATAACCGCTCCCCGATAGAGCGCCCGCTTGCAAGCCGCTTAGCATGGTGTAGCGTCCGTCTGTGGCAACGTCAGGGGACCATATGAAGTGGCCAGTCAACTTGCTTGCTGGGATATGCGTCGTGCTCGCTGTGCTCATGTTCGCGCAAAAAAATCAGATGGACGACCTACAACGCCGATACCTGGCCGATAAGCAGGCTGCCAACGTCGCGCAAGAGCAGCAAATCGGCGTTGCAAAAACCAAATGTGGCGCTCAAGCTGAAAGAGTATTCGCTTCCTTGGGGTATAGCGAGACGAAGACTAGCAATACAAACCCGTTTGGAGACGGTCTTACCGATCACTACAACCCCCAGCTAAAGCGGTGCGTCATGTTGATAGAAACTAACCACTTTATCGACGGCCGCGGTGACAAAAGTAAGACGCTGATGGATGCGGATGAGCGAAAGCCACTTGGCGAGTATCTTTGGCTCTCGAGCGAAACGAAGAAATACTGGGAGCAGAAGCCAATCACCTGCCACATGACGCCGCCTGACAAGCCTGAGGCGTTCTGCCAGTCCACTGAAGAGTTTGACAACTACGTGAAGACGTTGATGGACTAAGCGCCGCTGCGCCTAAGCAGTTGCTCCATAGCTTCGATAAGCGCGAGCGCATTCCCTACCTGAGCTGAGCGACCACCATGCTTCCAGGCATTGATATTACCCTTGGGCGCACCGGGATTAGTGCCGCCGTGCATGCGGCACCGCCGCTTGCCGTTCACTGCCGGGGACTGGCACTCCGCTCCCGTTCGCGTCCGGGCCAGGCAGCGCGGCGCACGCGCCAGCCGCTTCGGTTGCATCGGATTGTTTGACTGATTTGTCATTTTTAGCAGCCCCCGCGTGATGGTGGAAATGATCGGCAACCACGGCCTGCCCGCCTTCATTCACATGCACATGCCGATCGGTTTGTTCGCGCGGCTGGTGTAGCTTTGCCAGCGTCGTCTCACCCTTCACGGCAGCCAATGCCACCTTCCCCTTGAATGCCGGACTGTGGTTCCGGCGTGGTCGTCTGCTCATCTGATCTCCTGTCATGCGGCCATATTGGCCGCCGTCAGACAGAAAATCCACTTATCCCGCTGTGCAGTTTTGCCAAGCCACCTCTAAACCGCCGACAGCTATCTCGGCTTCATCCACATCGTCTCAATCCGCCTGTGGATGCGCCAATTTGTCAACGCCTCCTAAGTGATAGATTGATTATAATTTTTTGCATTTAACTTGGCTTGCAAGCGGCATGTCGTTCAATAATGCGTATGTAGTTGGCAGCTAGTGAGCGATTGGCGCCGTCCCAGCTACACTTTGCGGCTGACGAATACGCCGCGGCCCCCGCAGCGGTGCGCTCGACCGGCCGGGCCACATAGCTTGCTATTGCGTCGGCAAAACTGTCGATATCGTCTTCTGCAATTAGCCGTCCATTTGATCCGTCGACGATCAGGCTTGCCGTACCGGGCGAGTCGGCACCGACCACCGGCACGCCACAGGACATCGCTTCCAACGTAACAATGCCAAAGGTTTCAGTCACGCTGGGATTGAACAAAATGTCCATCGACGCCAAGGCACGCGGCAACGCGGGACCACTTTGGAAGCCGGTAAATATAGCGTTCGGAAGGCGGTTCCCAAACCAATCTCGGGCGGGTCCGTTCCCGACGACTAATACACGCAGTTTGACGTTGCGACGTGTTAATTCAGCAATCGTATCGCAGAATACGGAGATGCCTTTTTCCATCACCAATCTGCCGAAAAAACCGACGACCACGTCGTCATCTGCGATACCCAAAGTTCGTCGCCATTCGAGGGATCGCGCCGAAGGCATGAAAACGTCATTATCAACGCCGCTCGGCCAAATCTCGATGTCGTCATTCATTTGTTGATCGAGGAGAATATCCTTCATCGATTGAGAAGGAGCAACGATCGCATCGCAACGCCGATAAAATCTTCGCAAGACCGCGGTGATCGACGGTTCTAAGAATCCTAGTCGGTAATAACGAAGATAGGTGTCAAAGCGAGTGTGGACAGAAGCAATCAGGGGAATGTTTTTCTGCTGAGCATAGGAAGCTCCCCAGTGCCCCAAGATATCCGGCGCAGAGAGGTGCATTATGTTTGGCGCAAAATCGTGTAGATCGAGCCTAATTTTACCACCCATCCCATACGCCAGCCGGTAGTCGGGTCGTCCAGGAATCGGCAGTGAGGGGACGCCGACCATATCACCGGTCGCGGGAAATGCAGGTATTTCAACAACCGGAGAATATATCCGAACTGCAGCTCCCTGCGAGAGCAAAAATGCAACAAGACGATTGAGCGCAATATTAGCCCCATCTAGGGTATAGTTATAGTTTCCGCTCAACAACGCGACTCGTAATTCACAAATTTTCATTGTGAAATCCAAAATTTAATTTGATCGCTATACTGAACCGTCACAGCAAATATCGCTCTCTATGAACAAAATCTACTGATAGAGAGCGCGAGATGTTGATCCTTCTTTCAATTGCGCGGTAATAAGCATTTTCGACCGCAGCGTTGATTATGTCCCAGTCTTGCTTCTCGGCGAACGCTAGGCCAGAATCGCCATGGGCACGGCGGAGTTCGGGATCGCAGATGTAGCACTCAAGCGCATTTGCATATTGCCCGATATGACCGGGCTTGACGAGAAGCCCAGTATCGCCGTCGCGAACTAGGCTGGTGGCGCCGGTTGCGGCTGCAGCGACAACCGGGAGGGCGCAGGCCATTGCTTCCAACGTTACGTTGCCGAACGTCTCGGTTATTGAAGGGTTGAGAAAGATGTCGCCGCTAGCGAGCGCACGGGCAAGTTCGATTCCCACCAGGTGGCCAGTGAAAATCGCGTTCGGTAGGCGTTCGGCGAACGCGTTGCGCGCAGGACCATCGCCGATAACAAGCACTTTGTGCGCAATGCCGCGCGCAGTGAGCTGGTCGCAAGCGTCGGCGAAATCGTTGAGACCTTTTTCGCGAACAAGCCGGCCAAGGTAAATGATTACGATGTCATCGTCAGCCAGGCCAATGGAGCGGCGGTATTCGAGGCTGCGGCGCGCGAGGTTGAATAGCGTGCGGTCGACCCCGCGCGACCATAAATGGATAGTGTCGTTCATGTGCTGAGCACGCAGAACCGCTGCGGTCGATTCAGAGGGTACCAGCAGCGCATCGCACTTGCGGTAGAGGCTTCGAATCAGCGCCCGCAACACCGGCTCGAACAGCTGAAGGTGGTAGTAAGACAAGTAGGTTTCGAAGCGGGTGTGGATCGAGGCAACTGCCGCGAGATCGTTGCGGCGCGCCCAGCTGATCGCTTGGTGCGCGGCGATGTCAGGCGCAGATATATGGACGATGTCAGGGGCAAAGGCAGCAAGATCGCGGCGGACCTTGCGAGTGAGGCCCGACGCCAACCGATATTCGGGACGCTTGGGGATTGGCAACGAGGGCAAGCCAACGAGGTCGCCGACGGGATCGAAAGCTGGGGTCTCAGTGGTTGGCGAATAAACGCGGACAGCGTGACCTTGGGATAGCAAATAACCTACCAGCCGGTTAAGCGCCTGGTTTGCGCCATCACGGATGTAGTTATAGTTGCCCGAAAAGAGGGCGATGCGAAGCGGTGCCGACATAACTTGCGGGCATAGCGAAGGTCAGACCCGCTGGCTATGAAGAGGTGTTGCGACGACCCGTTGAACCCGCTTGTCGGGGCAAATGTGTTCGACGTCAGCTTTCCACCCCAAACGCGCCATCGCGGCTGGGCGTTGAACGACCCACTCTCTATCGTTCACATGAGGACCTAGTGGATAGAATCTAACGCTTGGTGCCCTCTTTTGACAGC
>JAYVYN010000172.1:0-8100 GCA_043784265.1 Gammaproteobacteria bacterium
AATCAGCATCACACCAATCAGCCACTGCTTGCGATAGAAAAACCATACAAAGCTCGTAAAGAACACCGGCCAACAAAACCCCCACGCAATACCACGGCGTATCCGACCACATTGCCCGAATTTGTGCGCTACGCTCCACAATATTTGGCATATTAAATTACGCCCGCTATACAGACGCTCAGTATGTTTTGATAGTTGTTAGCGCGCCATTCTGTTAGCGCGCCATTCTGTTAGCGCGCCATCCGCGGCGCAGGTGGCGCCATGGGCGGCCTCGCCATCGCGGGTGGCGGTCGCAGTATTCGCGCTGGCGGTCGCTGCGCAGGATTCGCGCGCCGTTGCGCAGGCGTCATCTGCCGCCATTGCTGCCGTAGCGCCTGCCGTTGCTCAACGGGTAGCTGCTGGAATTTTTGAAAATCCTGGCGAATTTTTTGCTGCCGCTCAGGCGGTAGACTTTTGAAATGCTGCCAACGTTGACGCAATTGTTGGCGCTGCGCCGGGGGCATTGCCCGCCAACGGGTAAAACGTTGCTGAGCATTGTTGCGCTGCTGCGGCGACATCGCGAGCCATCGATGACTCCCATTGGCCAGCGCCTGCTGACGAGCCGTCGGCAAACCACTCCAATCACCTTGAAACTTTTGTAGCAAATGTTGTTGATCCGGCGATAACGAAGTCCATGGGCGTGGCGCCACATCCTGCGCGAAGCTCATCGCAGCGAACATCAAACCCACCATCACGCATAAGGCGCGCATCATTTTGAGTTCTCCTTAGGCATAGGCGTAGACGCTGGTGCGGGCGCAGGCGGCGTCGCTGTCGGCGGCGGTGCGCGCTGCGACCCACTGTGATCTAAGTACTCCATCAAATTCACATCTCCTACATCATCCGCACCCAGGAACTCAATGAAGGCATCATCAGGCGGCGGCGCATCCGCGATCACGCGGGCACACAGCAACACGCCCGCCACCACCACACCCGCTACCAATACCCCGCTATTCCTAAAAATGTGCAACTGAATCACTCAAGCTCAAGCGTCAGGTTCAGTGCTAGCCGCGTTGGCCGCCCAATCATAAAACTCACTCTCATCTTGTAGCATTTCCATCGGGTCGCTAGCGCCCGACTCATTCGAGGCGCCCATATCCGACGCGACTATTTCCAAGTCCTCAAACCCTGAAGCTTCAGAAGCTACCACCGAATCAGTGAGCCGACCGCTCATCGGCGCACCAAACCACAAGGCCAAGCCTAACAGCGCCGCAGCGCTAACGCCCACCGCCGGCATCCAACGCGGCAGCGCAAAAAACAGCCGGCCACGATTCGACCGCGCCTGCTCAAGCGCCGCATGGCGCGCGCGCGTCAATCGTGAACGCGTATGCATGTCCAACCCAGCTACGCTGTCGTTGAACAGCTCGCGACTACGCTGCTCCAATGCTGAGGCCAGTTTTGCTGCAGCCTCTTGGGTAGCGAGCTCGCTCAATTTGGAATCTGGTTCGCTCATCCCCACACCTCGCCCAATTGTTCGCGCAGCGTATGCACCGCACGCGAGTAATGCGTCTTCACGCTACCTTCAGAACAGCCCATGGCGATCGCGGTATTAGCCACATCGAGGCCCTCAAAATTGCGCAACATAAAAGCTTCCCGTTGCCGCCCCGGCAGCTTCCGTAAATATTCTTCGAGCTGCTGTATGGCTTCGTTCTGCATTAATTGCTCGGGCACCGCCGGAGCAGCATCGGCCACCGTATCCAAGGGGTCCACGGCTTCCTGGTCAGGATCGTCTTTAGGACCGGGTAACCACGCCATAAAACGCTTACGTACCGATCGACGCCTTTGCAAATCGCGAATCCCATTTTGCAGTATCCGGTAAAACAATGGCGGCCATTCAGCGCTGGGCTTACTCGAATAATTTTTCGCAAGCTTAAGCATGGCATCCTGCACCACATCCAGCGCGTCATCCGCATCCCGCAAGGCCACCTGCGCCATCCGAAACGCACGCCGTTCGACCTCGGTCAAAAATTGATTAAGCGCACGCGTCTGATCCAGAACTAATTCCTTAACTTTCAGGGCCGGTTCATCCCAGACCATAGTTGCATGCGAGAGATTACCAAAGCGCAACATAACCCGTCCTTCTAACATCGGACCAACGACTGCTATTTAGGGTATAAACGCCTAATCGCGCCCGCCGTTGACAGGCCTGATCGGAAACTTACGCACATTGTGGGCGTTTAGGATTGTTACACTTGGACGCATGTCCTCATACACATTGAGAGAGTGCCCCATAAGCTACTGAATTTAATACAGTTGATCGGATTTCGGCTAGTTTTTCGCCAATTTGAAAACGACCCGAAACGAAACGGGCACTTGGGTCATTTGACCCCCGGTTTTCAACAGACTTATCCACAGGTTTTGTGGACAAAAAGGACGCCTTTGATTTTGCAAGTTGCGCTCGACACTCCCCTGCGTCGACTGTTTGACTACCTGCCTCCCTCCGGCTACGGTCCAGGCGGTACGCAACCGCCAATCGGGGTTCGCGTGCGGGTGCCGTTTGGCAAACGTCAGTTGCTCGGAATTTTAGTGGGCCTTATTCAGGAATCCGAGGTCCCGGCTGCCAAACTGCGAGCCGCCACTGAAATTTTAGACCAGCAACCGGTGCTCGACCCCGTTACGCTCGAAGTATTGCGCTGGGCGGCAGAGTATTACCACCACCCCATTGGCGAAGTATTCGCGGCAGCCCTGCCGGTCACCTTGCGAGCGGGACAAGCCGCAGGCTCGCACGTCGAGTCGTGGCGCATTACGGCGGCGGGACAAGCCGAGTTGCAAAATCCCAGCGACAAGCGCGCTCCCGCGCAACGCGCACTACTCGCCTGGCTCAATCAACACGGCCCGGTACAAACCGGCCAACTCGCCGCTCCCTTTAAAGCAGCCCAGCTAAAAGCCTTAAGCTCGCGCGGATGGGTCGCCGCGCAAATTGACCCCGGGCCGGCCGAGCATAGTTCGTCGCTCGGGGGTGCGCCCGTCACCGCATCTGCGCTCGCCGCCACCTTCGCACTGAACGTCGCGAGCAGCGAAGTGACACTCACGTACGCCCAAAGCGAAGTCATCGCGGCGATTAGCGCATCGCTGGGACAATTCGTGGCGCATTTATTATTCGGCGTCACGGGTAGCGGCAAAACCGAGGTGTACCTACAAGTCATTGCCACCTGCATAGAACGCGGTGGTCAAGCCTTGCTGTTGGTGCCAGAGATCGGTCTTACGCCGCAATTAGTCGATCGTTTTAGAAAGCGTTTTAGTGCAGGAGTGGTGGTCTTGCACTCAGGACTAACCAACTCCGATCGACGTGATGCCTGGCGCGCGGCGCACAGCGGCCAAGCTCGTGTCGTGATCGGCACCCGCTCGGCGGTGTTTACCTCAATGCCGAATCTTAGACTCATCGTGGTCGACGAGGAGCACGACGCCTCTTACAAACAGCACGAAGGTTTTAGGTATTCAGCGCGCGATCTTGCCGTGATGCGCGCCCGACGTGGCAAGCTACCCATTGTTTTAGGCTCCGCCACTCCATCGCTGGAAACGCTGGAAAACGTCGTCCAGGGACGCTATCAAAAATTATTGCTGCCACAGCGGCCGGGCGCTGCAAAGCCACCCCGCATGGTGCTGGTAGATCTCACCAAACACGCGGTCGAACAAGGTCTATCGCAACCCGCGATGCAATCCATCCGCAAGCATCTCGACGCCGATGGACAGGTCATCGTCTTCTTAAATCGTCGCGGCTACGCTCCGAGTCTATTCTGCAACGCTTGCGGATGGGTGGCGCCTTGCACGCACTGCGACGCGCGCATGACCTTGCATCGTCGAGCTGCGCAGTTACGCTGCCATCATTGTGGCGCTCATAGTCCAGTGCCGCTGATCTGTGGAAGTTGTGGCCAAGCGCTGCATCCCGTGGGTCAGGGCACCGAACGCATTGAAGAGACTTTGACTAGGATTTTCCCCGACGCACCGCTCGCACGCTTGGATCGCGATACCGCTGGCGCGCGGGGTGCCATAGAAACCGTGCTGACGCGCGTGCACAGCGGTGAAGCACGAATCCTTGTGGGCACTCAAATGTTAACCAAAGGGCACCACTTCCCTGAAGTGACACTGGTGGTGATTTTGGATGCAGATCAAGGGCTATTTGCTAGCGATTTTCGGGCCACTGAGCGGCTCGCTCAGACCATTATCCAGGTCGCGGGGCGCGCCGGACGGGAGGCGCGCGCCGGTGAAGTGTTGATCCAAACTGAATTTCCTCAGCACCCCCTGCTGAATCGCCTGATCAGCGCGGGCTACGAGGCCTTCGCCTTAAACGCTCTTGAAGAACGGCGTGAAGCGGGCTGGCCGCCGTACACCCGATTGGCGTTGCTGCGCGCCGAGGCTAAAGATACCGTCGCGTTGGATAATTTTTTGCGCTCCGCCGCAGCTGCCGGACAGGCCCTGATTTCGCCGGCCCAGTCGCCGCCGGTCAAAATTTTTGGCCCAGCGACCGCCTTGATCGCGCGTCGTGCCGATTATTTTCGCGCTCATCTACTAATTGAAGCTACGAATCGTGGGGAATTACAGCGCTTTTTAGCGCAATGGCTGCCACGGGTGGAAGCGCATGGTTCGCCTACTGCCTTTAGGTGGTCGATTGATGTCGATCCACTCGAAGTGGACTAAGTTGCTTTGCGGTAAACTTATCCCGGCGCGAATGTTTTGAGGCGCCAAGTTTCGCCCCTTTATTTGTAAAACGAGTCCCGCTTTGAAGAATTTGATCGCAACATTACTGAACCAGTCGCTGACGTCTCTGCCCGAAGAGCTACTACCCGCCTCCGCTCGCCACATCGACATTGAGGTCGACTATACGCGCGAGACCAGTCACGGCGACTTCGCCAGTAATCTCGCCATGCGCTTAGCCAAGGCGCATCGGCAAAATCCGCGCAAGCTGGCCGAAGCACTGGTGGCCGCGCTACCTAAGCACACGGCCATCGCCAAAGTAGAAATCGCGGGTGCAGGCTTTATTAATTTCTTTCTTAACGCGAACGCCTATCATACCGAACTCGCACTAATCTTAAGCTCTGATCAGCAATACGGCACTTCGCAATTAGGTGCCGGCCTTAAAGTTCTGGTGGAATTCGTTTCTGCTAATCCCACCGGTCCGCTGCACGTGGGCCACGGTCGGCACGCCGCCTTCGGTGCGACGGTTGCGAACCTTTTAGCAGCCGTGGGCTTTAAAGTAAGCCGCGAGTACTACGTCAACGACGCCGGCCGCCAAATGGAAATATTGGCGGTGAGCACCTGGCTGCGCTACCTCGAGCGCTGCGGTGAAACGCTGGTATTTCCAGCCAACGGTTATCGTGGTGATTACATCGCCGCTGTTGCTGACAAATTATTGGCAGCCGAAGGCACAAAGCTGCGGCATAGCGCAGCGGAGTTATTTAGAGATCTTCCATTAGACGAGCCGCAGGGTGGCGATAAAGATATTTACATTGATGGGCTGGCGATACGCGCCCGCAAACTCATAGGCGATGCGGCATTTGAGCGAGTGTTAGCACTAGTTCTCAAAGATATTCTCGATGACATTCGCGATGATCTAGCCGAATTTGGGGTGACCTTTGACACTTGGTTCTCGGAGCGTTCGTTGAGCGACAGCGGCGCGGTTGAGCGCGGTATTGCTGCGTTAGAGAACACTGGTCACGCTTATCGCAAGGACGGCGCTCTATGGTTTAAGAGCACCGATTACGGTGACGAGAAAGACCGGGTCGTCGTACGCGACAATGGTATCAAAACTTATTTCGCCTCGGATATCGCCTACGTCGTTAACAAGCGCGAGCGCGGCTTCGAGCACCTACTCTATATATGGGGAGCTGATCACCACGGCTACATCCCCCGCCTGAAAGCCGCGCTGACTGCACTAGGCGGGCCTCCCGAGTGTTTTGAGGTCCGGTTAGTTCAGTTCGTCGCACTATTTCGCGGCGGTGCGAAAGCGCAAATGTCGACCCGCTCCGGCGAATTCGTCACACTGCGAGACTTACGCAGAGAAGTCGGCAATGACGCGGCCCGACTGTTCTATTGCATGCGTAGCAACGATCAGCACTTGGACTTTGATGTGGAACTCGCGACCGCTCGCTCCAACGAAAACCCGGTCTACTATATTCAGTACGCCCACGCTCGGGTCGCCAGCGTTATGCGGCAAATGCAGGAGCGCGGACTCGCCCATGACTTAGGTAAGGCGCTACAGTCGTTCGATCAGCTATCGGAGCCGCAGGAGAAGGAACTCATTAAACGTCTCTGTGCCTATCCGGAAATTATTGCTACCTGTGCTTGGCAGCGTGCCCCGCACACTTTAGTACACTACCTGCGTGATCTAGCCAACGATTTCCACACTTATTACAGCGCGCACCAATTTATCGTCGACGATGTGGGGCTACGCAGCGCACGATTAGCGCTGGCATTGGCGACTCGAATTGTGATTCGCAATGGCTTAGAACTACTCGGCGTCTCCGCGCCTGATACCATGTAAGCCATTGACATGGCGCGTGACTACAAATCCAAACGCAATCGTAGCAGCGACTTTTCGGGCTGGACTGGTGTATTAATGGGCCTGTGCGTGGGTCTCGCCATCGCGGGAATCGTCTACATTAGAGATCACCACGCTGATGCCCAACCTAAATTACTCGCGGAGAAAAAGAAATCTCGCAACAGCGAGACGCCGGAGTGGAAAACCGGCGATACGGGCCCTGAGGAACCGACCAAGTCCTACGATTTCTACGACATGCTGCCGAAGTTTGAAGTCGTGGTTCCCGAAAAAGACAAGGACGTCAGACCCGACATCAAACCCTTCCCGGAAACTCGCCGCGGAACCTATGTATTACAAGCCGGCTCCTACAAGAATTTTGCCGATGCGGATCGAGTACGCGCTCAACTCGCCTTACAGGGCGTGGAATCCAAAGTACAAAAAGTATCAGTCGACAATGACACCTGGCACCGTATCCGCATAGGGCCCATATCCAAGCTGGATGAACTCAATCGCTTACGCCAGAAATTACGCAAAGCCGATGTCGACGCACTCGTTATCCGAGTGGGGGATTAGCGCAGCGGATTTAGTGTGGCGAGACAACATCCCCATTGGGATCGCGATTTCCATTACTGTTTGTGCACCTACCCGTGCCGGCGCCCCGGGCCGCACTCATCCTGCTCACTTCCGCCAGGCATGCCGGGCTAGCATTGCATTCCGCTATGGCTCGCTCACGTTCCTTAGCATGCATCGCCAGACTTTCAGCGACAGTCATTGTTCCACCATTGGCAACATTGCTAAACGGGATGCTACCAACACTCGATATATATTGGTATTGCCGCGTTGTGTAGCTACATCCTAGCGGCGCTGGATGCTCCCTGATCGCACGCTCGGCCTCCCCAGGGCCACCAAGGTTAATAGCGGCTTCTCCTTTGCCACAGAATATGTAGCCCGCATCAACGTGTGATGCGGATATTTCGCCTTTATTGCCGGCCTGGAAAAATTTCTTAGACATTTATCTGATGATAGATTTCTTCCGACGAAGTGCAACCGGGTGAGTTAGACGGCGGGACATTGACCGAATTTCCCTTGAGAATTAGATAATGAAGTGCGCCACAGGTGGTGTTAGTCGCTTTCACCCATTTAGCATTAGCCCAGATCGGTGCATCAGCTAATGCAGGGGTAGAAAGCTGATACATGGCGGTGACCGCCAGCGTAAATAGCAACGAAACACTTGCAAGCTGTGGTTTCATCAACATTTCCGAGCACTTGTAATTTTTGTCTTAAATATACTACACGCTTGCCACCGTCTTCGCGCTCTCACGCACCGCGCTCTCACGCGGCTTACGCGCGAGGGCAAGCTCTACACGACTACATGTCTAACGCTTCGGCTACTTCGACCGAGCCACCGCCAGCTAGCATGGGGCAGCCCTTAGCCAACGCCGCCGCACTATCGTAGTCCTTGGCCTCGATCAGGCTGTAACCACTCACAGGATTCGCACCGCCATCTTTTACAACTCCATTGCCTTTTACCGTCCAGGACTTGCCGACTGGGTTGCCGCCATTAATGACCGCCTTGCCCATGGATG
>JAYVYN010000173.1:0-13396 GCA_043784265.1 Gammaproteobacteria bacterium
TTGAGCTCCCTTTCTCAACCCGCCTGCGAGTCTCGTGTAAAAAAACCTGCCACATCGTCTCGCAGCCAGAATAGTCGGGCCACGGATGGCGATAACGTCCGTCAGCCGCAAGTGGCAGCCGCATTTCAGGCATGGTGCTGCAAATGGCCCTGGTCAAGCATCGATGCGCAGCGGTCTGTAATATTCCCCGACGTCTTGCGCTGCCGCTAAGCGCTGCCGCCTAACGCTGCCGCCTAACGCTGCCGCCTAGCGCCTCGTCAGCCGATAACAAACCTCCGTCAATCGGGTCAGGCCGCGGGCGCGTAAACGAGGCTCGTTCGCCAAGATCTCTTCGCGCCCCAGTTCCTGAATATCAAAATAGCGTGTGCACAATTGCTCGACTTCAGCACGCGGCAGCGAAAACGGTGGACCGGATATTTCTGCTACCGGGTATTCCATGCTGACGAGTAAAACGGGAGTCCCCGCTGCAATCAACTCCGCCAATTGCGCAACATACGACGCGCGAAGTTCGGGGGCAAAGGACACCATGGCTGCGCGATCATAAATTGCGTTCACCGGTCCCAGTATCGCGTGGGTCAACGCGAAAAAATCCCCGCGCAATAGCGCTACGCCGGGCGCTTCGTAACAATCGAAGTTAGTGAGCACTCGACGCCGCGCCGGCAATCCGTTCTCCATGCAGAATGCTTCGGCCGCAATGGCCGATAATTCCACCCCCACGACTTCGTGGCCTGCGTCGCGCAGCCACAGCATATCGATGCTCTTGCCACACAGCGGCACCAATACCCGGCCGGCGCGTGGAACGTGAGCATCGCTCGGGGCCAGCACGTCCCCATAGCGCGTCAAGCTCGAATGTACCGCCGCTTGGTGGAAGCCTACCTGTCCACTCTGCCAACGTTCGAGCCAGAATTCGGGCTGCACGCGCGCTACTGCTCGTCCGGGCTTTCCGAGCCGGCGGCCGCGGCTCCGTCGTCAGGAATGACGTGCTTTTCCGTCAGCCAGGCGCCTAAGTCAACGAGGTGACAGCGATCACTGCAGAAGGGGCGAAACGGCGACTTCTCCGACCATGGCACGGCGCGTTGACAGGTCGGACATTTGACGGTGGTCATGGGTGGCCGGTCGCCGGTCTCACGCGCAGCAGGTCAACATAAAAGGTACATCGACCTCGACGTGCACCGGCCGCCTCGCAGCGTCAGTCCAACTTAAAAAACGGATACTGCAGCGATGCTGGCTGCCGCTGATTTCGGGAAACAAATCGATGTGGGTGGGCATGGTGATGCGCACCAATTGGCACGGGTTTTCGCGGTCAAACTGCAATTGGAATATGCCACCGCGCGCGATTTCAGATTTGCATTTAGCGTTTTGGCGCGTGAGCCAGAGAAGTTCGGCGATACTATCGCAGAGCGGCCGTATCAACGCCAACCAACTATCAAATTCCGCAGCACGAAATTCAGGCGGCCGACTCAGCCAATAAGAATAGTCCGGCAGGTCAAAATCGCAGGTGCCGCCCGGGATGGCCGTGCGATGTTTGATCGCGCTCAAGAATTCCGAATCGCGCAGCGGGCCCATAAAGTTACCGCCCACGGTCGATAAATCAGTGCGCAGTTTTAAGAGATTGGAAGTGAGCGACTTGAGCCGCGCCGGATCGACGCCGGACTTCGACTGGAATTCTTTGAGGATGGACACATGCCGCTCAAGCTCCTTCAGCACATCGAGACGCGAATCGCCCCGCGCGGTGATCGCCAGAATTTCCAGCAAGGAGGCTACCGCGGCGCGCGAACTCCAAGGATTCGGCAACTCGCTGTGATAGCTCGCCTGCGTGTACAGAAACTCTAAGCGCAGAAAAGTTCGCATGCGCTCATTGAGCGGTTGTTCGTATACGACCGGGACCGTTTCAGGTGCCGCGTCAATTGGTGTGTGATTGGCATTCATAGGGTCTATTGTGAGCTACAGCGAGGTCAATGGTAAACCTAGAATTTTGAAGCGCGCTCAAGATAGCGTACGTGTAGGTTATCCACCGCCTGTCGCAAATCGGAAACGCTGCCGTTATTGACGAGTACATCGTCGGCCACACTCAAGCGTTTGGCGCGGGTGGCCTGGGCATTCAGTATGGCGTGAGCCTGTGCTTCGGTGCCGCCATCGCGAGCCATGAGTCGTCGCAATTGCAGGTCTTCGTCTGCATCGATCACCAAGACGCGATCCAATGATTGGCGCGAGCCCTCGACCAGTAAGGGAATGGCCAGTATGACGTAGGGTCCGTGCGCCGCTGCCGCAAGTCGTTGCATTTCAGCGCGAATCAAAGGATGTAAAATCACTTCAAGGTCACGGCGCGCGAGTGGGTCCGCAAAAACATGATCACGCAAAGCGCGCCGATTTAAATCCCCGTTGGGCAGTAGTGGAGTGCCGGGAAATCGTGCCAGTACCGCAGCCAGTGCCGGTTGCCCACGAGCTACCAGCGCATGCGCGACCTGGTCCGCGTCGATGACCGGAACACCTAACTCCTCAAATCGCTGCGTGGCGGTGCTCTTACCACTGGCGATACCACCGGTAAGGCCAATACGCAGGCGCGAGGTCACGACCTTGAGCCTAGCGGGCGAGGCCCGACACGCTTAAATAGGTGTGCAGCATGGAATCCCCGTACAACATCGCAAGCCAGCCCGCCGCCGCAAGGTACGGTCCAAACGGAATGGGGATATTGCGATCCCGACCGCGTAGCACGATCATCGCGATCCCGAACACGGCCCCCGTGGCCGCCGACAGCAGAATAATCAAGGGCAACAGTTTCCAACCGAGCCAAGCCCCGAGCGCCGCGAACAATTTGAAGTCGCCGTAACCCATGCCCTCCTTGCCCGTGATCAAGCGAAAGACGTGAAATACCAGCCACAGACTCACATAGCCCGCCACCGCGCCGATCACGGCGTCGCGAGGCGAGACGGGGAGCGCCACGCCTAAGCTGGGTCCAATTACTACCGATGCCAATAACCCCGCCCACATCAGCGGTAGGGTCATGTTATCGGGCAATAGCTGATGATCGATGTCGATGCCTGTCAGTGCAATGAGCACCCAGGTCACTAGTAATGCACATCCCGCCGCGGCGCTGAACCCGAAGTGCCAGGCCACGAAGCCGGACAGCACCGCGGTCGCGAGCTCTACGGCCGGGTAGCGGGGGGAGATGGGAGCCTTGCACGCGGCGCAGTGTCCCTTAAGCAATAGCCAGCTCACAACGGGGATGTTCTGCCAGGCTTTGATAGGCGCTTTGCAGGCAGGGCAGGCAGAGCGGGGCGTGCCTAGATTGTAGGGCGGCGCGGGAGTCTGCGGCGTGGAGTCCGCGACCTGCGCAAGCCATTCGCGCTCCAGCATGATGGGCAGCCGGTAGATGACCACGTTGAGAAAACTACCCACCATCAGGGATAGCAGAAAAACGGACCCTACGAACAGCCACGGGGCTTCGGCGTACACCATGGCGAGATCGGCGAGGAACATGGGCGAGGTCGCGGGTTTGTGTCCGCGAACGGCTAAATGACCGAGCCGAGTTTAAAGATAGGCAAGTACATGGCAATGACCATACCGCCGACCAGGATACCGAGGATGGCCATAATCAACGGCTCCAAGAGACTGGACATGCTATCCACCGCGTTGTCCACTTCGGCCTCGTAGAATTCTGCGACCTTGCCGGACATGGTATCGAGCGAGCCGGATTCTTCGCCGACCGCGATCATTTGTACCACCATGTTAGGGAACAACCCGGTGTTTTCCATCGCGCGTTGTAAGCGTTGACCCGTGGCTACTTCGTCCTTCATGCGAAGGGTGCCTTCCTCATACACAATGTTGCCGGTGGCACCGGCCACCGATTGCATGGCCTCGACCAGCGGTACGCCTGCGGCGAACATGGTCGAAAGCGTACGCGCGAAGCGGGCGATAGCGGATTTTACAAGGATAGGCCCAATGATCGGGAACTTGAGCAGCATTCGATCAAGACTGCGTTGCATGGGGCGCGACCGCTTTTTGAAGTAAAAAAAAGCATAGCCAGCGCCGAAGATCATAGCTCCCATCCACAATCCCTGGCTTTGCACGAAGCGGGACATACCCACAACCATTTGAGTAAAAGCAGGAAGGTCGGCACCGAAGCCTTTAAATAGGGATTCGAACTGTGGAATAACAAATACCAATAAGATTATAGTTACAACTACCGCGACGGCCAATACGGCTATAGGATAGGTCATTGCTTTCTTTATTTTCTTTTTAAGCGCTTCAGTTTTTTCCTTATAAGTAGCGATCTTATCGAGCAGCGTCTCTAGGGCGCCGGCATGTTCGCCCGCTTCTACAAGATTTACAAACAGATCGTCAAAATATAGGGGATGTTTTGCAAGTGACTCATGCAATGTACTGCCTCCCTCAACACTGCTTTTTATGTCAAGCACAAGTTTTTGCATAGCGGGCTTTTCATGCCCGTTACCGACAATTTCAAAAGACTGCACCATGGGAATGCCAGCGGCCATCATGGTGGCAAGCTGCCGGCTAAATACTGCAATATCTTGGGGGGTAATTTTCCCACCAGATCTGAATACTGAACTTTGCGTTTTAACGCGAGTTGGAGCGACGCCTTGACGACGAAGATCCGCTCGCAACGCTATTTCGTTGGCTGCTAGCGATTTGCCGCGTACATTATTGCCGCGTTTGTCCTTGCCTTCCCATACAAACTGGGTATCTTTTTTTCCTGCGGTTGCCGATACAGCCATAAATCACATCCTCATAAGGTAACTACTCGATTGTTACGCTGTTAACTTCTTCCAAACTGGTCACGCCATCTTTAACTTTGTTAAGCCCTGAACGCCGTAGATTCCAAATGCCGGCTTTAGTCGCCTCGTCATTGATATCAATCGCGCCACCCCCTTTCATAATGATACGCCCAATCGCTTCTGTGACGGGCATGACCTGGTAGATCCCCATGCGCCCCTTGTAGCCATCGGTGCATTGGCCACACCCTACCGCTTTGAATATTCTAAAACCGTTTGCAATATCGGATGCCTCGAACCCTTCCTTGCGTAGAGCTTCGGCGGGGACATCGATAGGTTGTTTGCAATTACTGCACAGCTTGCGCGCTAATCGTTGCGCGATGATGAGGCTTACCGAAGTTGCAATCGCATAAGGTTTGACGCCCATGTCAACCAGGCGAGTCAATGTCTGAGGCGCGTCATTAGTGTGCAACGTTGAAAGCACCAAGTGTCCCGTCTGTGCCGCTTTAATGGCGATCTCGGCAGTCTCAAGATCGCGGATTTCGCCCACCATGATGACATCGGGATCTTGCCGGAGAAATGCGCGCAGGGCCGCGGCAAAAGTGAGCCCAACTTTGTTGTTGACGTTAACCTGATTGATCCCGGGAAGATTGATTTCTGCCGGATCTTCGGCGGTCGAAATATTGCAGTCTTCGGTGTTGAGTATATTCAAACCAGTATACAGCGACACGGTTTTACCGCTGCCCGTAGGTCCCGTGACTAATATCATTCCCTGGGGCTTGGCGAGATAACGCAGGTAGGTTTCTCGCTGCGTAGGCTCATAGCCCAAGGCGTCGATGCCCAACATCGCGCTGGAGGGATCGAGAATACGAGTGACGACTTTTTCGCCGAATAAGGTCGGGCAGGTGCTGACGCGAAAATCAATCGCACGATTCTTGGACAAACGCATCTTAATACGTCCGTCTTGCGGTACTCGCCGCTCGGCGATATCGAGCCGTGACATGACTTTGAGGCGAGCCACGATTTTCACAGCCAATTGTACCGGGGGTAGCGCGACTTCTTTCAGCACACCGTCGATTCGAGTCCGGATGCGGAATAATTTCTCGTAAGGTTCAAAGTGAATATCGGATGCGCCTTTCTTGATTGCATCGAGTAGTATTTTATTAACGAAGCGCACAATGGGTGCATCTTCCACATCATCGCGACCGAGTGCTTCCGGATCAGCCTCATCTTCACCGCCGGTGACTTCCAGGTTCTCTAGGTCGAAATCATCGTCGCCCATGCCCGGCATGGCCACATCGACTTGCTCGATAGCCTTGGCCACGGCTTTCTGCAATTTGTCGTCTTCGACCACGACGAACTCGATGCTCATCGAAGTCTGAAATCGAATCTCGTCCAGCGCGTGCAAATTAGTAGGATCGGCAACGGCCAGAAACAATCGCTTACCGCGCTTCATCAGTGGCAGCACACGATGCTTATGCATGAGTTTTTCGCTGACGATTCGTACAGCATCCAAGTCAGCCGCGACCGCGTCCAAATCGAGCAAGGGGACGCCGAACTCGTTGGAGGCGGAAATCGCAATGTCGCGTGCGGTGGCCAGATTCGAGGCCACCAAATGGCTCACTAAGCCGATACGTCTTTCTTTGGACTTAGCGAGCGCATCCTGCATGGCGAGTTCGTCCAATAGTCCGTCTTGGACCAGGCGCTGCGCAAGACCGCCTAATGCCGATCGGCTTGAGCCGCCGACAGCATTTATTGCGTTATCATTCATGGACTTACAAGATCTCCATTAATCGCTAAATCGCAGTTTACAGGCTATCGCGGTAGAAATAATTATCAAATTTAAATAATAATACCTAACTGAGCCCAGGCTCTAGGTGATCCTGGTCTCAAAAACTCAAATAAGTAACCTCTAATCTCAATTTGATTGAATAGTGATAGGCGTGAGAAGTAACGATGCCCGTTGCGGCGTTTGTTGACTAAGAGGTCTTAAGCCCCGCGCTCACAACAACCGATTAGAGTGTAGCGCCGCCTGGAAGTATTGTCCGAGAAGTGACGCGTTGCGTCACATTGCGACGCGATTTGGCGGGTATTTTCGGTGTTGATGGGCGGCGCAAAGGTCAAATGCGCAACGTAAAATCAATAAATTCTGTTTTATCAATGAGATACCGGAGTCGCTTCTTTTGGCACGATCATTGCTTGTTTCTTTAGTCAACGGCGGATGCCGTGAGATTTTTGAACCAAAACTTTCAGGAGTGAAATGATATGAAGATTATGCAAAAGGGTTTTACCCTTATCGAACTAATGATCGTGATCGCAATTATTGGCATTTTGGCGGCGATCGCTCTGCCGGCTTATCAGGACTACACCGTTCGTGCACGTGTTACAGAAGGTTTGGCTTTGGCTTCTGCCGCCAAAGCGACGATTGGCGAGAATATTGCTAATAACGGTGCGGTTATTTCGACTGGCACGTGCTTGGGTGTGACAACGTGGACCACTGTTGCCTCGAATTCGCATGTTGCTGGCTTGGGATGTGTCGATACTACTGGTGTCATTACGATCAATATGGATGCGACTGGGAAGAGCACGACCTTTACCCTGACGCCGACCGTCTCCACTAACGGCCCCGTGACCTGGCTCTGCGCCACCGGCTCAGCAGCCACCTACAAGTACGTACCGTCGCAGTGCCGTAACTAACGGAGATTGTTACTTTGGTATAGGAGGATTGTTTAGTGATCCAGCGACGCCCCTCTCGTGAGGGGCGTCGCTTTTGGGGAAGGGCTCGGCAGGTTGCTCTTATTTCAGGTGCGAATAACCTGAAGACTATGAAGTTCATTGGTCCGTTCGATCTGCACGAACGTCAATGAACTCGAGCAGGAAAGACGCAAAGACGATTTCGGCACCCGCAAGCATCAGCGTAACGGATGGAATTGCAACCCTCATCATAGTAGTAGGCGTAAGAGCTCCGAGACTTGCGTGAGCCCAGCTGGCGACCGAATACAGCGCAAGCCCAATGCCTATTAGTCCAAGCGTTGACCCTAGAAGGATGCCACGTTCAAGTCTAAAAATGCGCAAGAAGTGCGCGAGCGATTGCGTCATCGGTAGTAGGTTTTTGAGTACCCCGACGCTCCGCGCCAGCAGAGAAAACAGTGTAAGCTGAAGGCCAAGAATAGCGGCGCCCGCCGAGAATAGCATGGTGTGAATGTCAAACCCCACTCCCGCGATAACGATTGACCCGTGTAGGATTGCAAGCTCGCTTGCAACTCCCACGGTGATTAAAAACAGCCCGGGATAAAGCATCAGCCAACGCGGGCTCATCAGCAACAGAAAACGTAAATGACGCCATCCGTCGCGCCAACTGCGTAAATGGGGTGGTCGTGATCGACCGGCCGGCGATAACACCGTCGGAACTTCGGCAATGCGCCAGCCGGCTAATGTTGCTTTGACGATCATCTCACTGGCAAACTCCATACCGGGCGCGCATAGATTTAATTTTAGTGCTGCTTCTCGATTAACGCCGCGTAGGCCGCAGTGAAAGTCGCCAATCTGGGAGGCAAATAGCCGTCGTCCGGTAAAGCTCAACACCGGGTTGCCGAGGTAACGGTGCAGGAACGGCATAGCGCCGGATCGTATTCCACCGCGAAATCGATTACCAATGACCATGGTATTGCCGGCACGTAGGTATTCGACGAACGAATCCAACTTCGAAAAGTCGTAGCTGTTATCAGCATCAGCCATGATTACAAATCGCCCCTGCGCGGCGGCGAGGCCTCCGATTAACGCGCTGCCGTAACCCTTTCGTGAAATGTTTATGACTCGCGCGCCAGCGTTGCGGGCCAATTCCGTGGATCCATCGGTAGAGCCATTATCTGCAACTAGGATCTCACCCTGAACATTTGTTCGAACGAGAAACTCGCGCGCTCGTTTTACGCATACAGCTACGGTTTCCGCTTCGTTTAGACAGGGCATGAGGATAGTCAATTCCATAATTGGTAAGTCTAAACGAAGTTACTACGGAAACAATCAATGGCTAGCTACTCAGAGGTTAACTTACCACTTTCAAAAAAAACACTTGTTCAGTATGCGACTTGCACCACACTAGGTGACGGAGTGGTCACGCTATGATCTGATCTAAAGATACACTAATGTATTGGGCACTCTGTTAAAAATTTTATTTGGTTCGTAGGGAGATTTTGTGGCGATTGGCGCGGGAATGATTCAATCAATTGACCAGAACCGGTTAGTCATGTGCGCTATTAAATCCTCATCAAGAGATCAATATGAGCCTCGCTAGCGCAACTACCAATTCCGGTCGAGGCGCGTCGGTGACCGTGAATTCGCCGAAATTTGTCGAATGGAGTGGCCAAGTAATCATTCTGCTGGCGCTCACGCTCCTGGCGCTTGTTAATAATTATTTCTTTGGCGCCGATTTGTCTTCGGACACACTGAATTACCACGTTTATGCGGGATTCAGCGCGTTAAATGATCGATTTGCGTATGACTACTTCGCGGCCGGCCCACAGGCCTACTTTAATCCATACGTGTATGCTCCTTTGTATGCATTGATGCAAACTAAATTATCGGCGCTCGCGATCAGCACGATTTTGGGACTAGTCCATTGCATCAGTTTATGGTTGACTTTTGAATTAGCAGTTGTCGTTTGCCCGTCACATGTACCCCGTACACGGCTTATTTACGGCGGTTGTGCCGCGGGATTGGCGCTTCTCAATCCTATTTTTCTTCAGCAAGTGGGGTCAAGCTACGCTGACGTAACCACGGCAGATTTGTGTCTAAGCGGTTGGCTGCTGCTTGCTAGTGCGGTACTTCGCCCCAGCGTTGCTCGGGTTGTCGCTGCTGGACTGCTCTTGGGTGTGGCAACCGCACTCAAGCTGACTAATGCCGTGCATGCGGTTGCTGGTATTGTAGTACTTGCGATGGCGCCGTTATCCTGGAGAAACAGAGCGCGATTAGGGGGGTATTACTTTGTCTCCGGGATGCTGGCCGCCGCCGTGGCGGCGGCACCTTGGGCGTACAAGTTGTACAATATGTTTGGGAATCCGTTCTTTCCGCTGATGAATTCGCTGTTCCGCTCGCCAGAATTTACGACCGGACCGCTAGTTAACTTTCGATTTATTCCGGGTTCTTTAGCGGAGGCACTGTGGCGACCGTTTTCCATTGTCAAACCAGTTCGAATGGTGCACGAGGAGCTACGCTCACCGGACATTCGTTATGCGGCGCTCGCGGTATTGGCTATCACTGCGTCGTTGGTGTCGATGTGGCAACGCTGGCGACGAACTGCCAACCAGCCGACCGTAGCGCTTGACAGTTCCGTAGCGGCCGGGAGCGTGCTAGTGGCGTTAGGCGCTGCGTTTGCAGTCGATTGGACCTTGTGGCTGAAAGCCTCAGGTAATGGCCGGTATTTTCTGCCCATGGCCAGTGTTGCGGCGGTCCTGGTCGTGGCATTGCTAGCACAGATTTTTTCCTCGCGACCTAAAATTCGTAACTATTTGCTGATGGCGCTGTTTGGATCACAATTTATACAGCTTGCGCTGGGTACGGATTTTCGTTGGGATTCGCGAGTCGCTTGGCACGATCGATGGCTCGACGTCCAGGTGCCGACCAAGCTTAAGATGGAACCTAACCTCTACCTAACAATGGGCGTAGAATCAAATTCGTACCTGGCACCATATCTTGCCAAGGGATCAGGATTGGTTAACATATCAGGTCAGTTTGCTTTCGATTTAGATAGTGCAAACGGTAGGCGAACGGATGCGTTGATTCACCGATATTCCACCCATGTCCGCTTATTAATAGAAGCCGGGTCGCCGCGCGACGTTAAACCTTGGTTGCAGGTTAGTAGGGCACCTCTTGATGATGTTTTGGCGCGATTCGGGTTGCACGTGGACGAGTCGGATTGCGAGACAATTGTCGCCCACCAAATGCCATTGTCCGTCAAAGTGGATTACTCAGCGACTCATACCCCGGCCGAGCCCCCGCGCGACTTCAGGACATATATGACCTGTCACGTTTTACCGGGAGGAATAGATCGTAGAACGCAGAGGAATTTAAAAAAGGTGGTTGATCAAGCCCTGGACCGAGTTGAGGATGCTTGTCCGCAACTTTTTCAGCCAAAACGCCCATATACGGAAATGGTGGCCAAAACAGGCACGCGGCGATACCTTAATACTGATTTTATCGCCTGGGTTCGCGAAGACACAATCAGGGTCTTTAATCCGATGACGGGCGACCCTGTGTACGTACTTGGCGCCGCGAGTAGTTGGGCAGCGGCTTCTCATGCGTTGATATGCGGTCGACTCAACAAACATTATTTCGTTAGGGTAAGTGATTCGGTCGTGAAACCTTAACGTCTAATGCAGTGAATATCGCTGTCGGCAATGTAAAAACCGATATCATTAGGCCATACAGATATGCAGTCACTGCCCAACTATAGTCCGCTAGAGCGACTCACGATACCGCGGCCTGTGGATCGAATACGATTTATTGCGGGTGCTTGCGCACAGCAAAGCGTTCTGGATCTGGGCGCGATGGATGAGACTGCTTGGCAGGATAAACATGGACGTGGTACGTGGTTACACCAAGAGATTGCCCGCACCGCCTTGGCAGTAAACGGTGTCGATAATTCTGTGATGATACCCGCCGAGGGGCTTATTACTGGCGCAAACGCTGTGATTCGACGAGGCGATATTACGGACCTGGCGCCGCTCCTCTCGGCATTTGAGGGAACCCCGGATGTGATCGTGGCTGGAGAGTTAATTGAGCATATTGAGAATCCACTGCAATTTCTGAAGAGTTTTGTGAATATGAAGAGCTTGTGCGGTAAGTCTCTTATTCTCTCAACGCCCAATGCTACGGCGCTACACAATTTCCTTATTGGGTTAGCCAGTCGCGAGTCGACTCATCACGATCATTTGTGCATTTTTTCGTACAAGACACTTACAACGTTGTGTAGGCGGGCAGGCTTCGTCGAATGGGAAATCATACCGTATTACTCGCGGTTTACTGAAATGGAGGAGCGCCACTCTGGCCTCGCTCGTTTCGGTATTCGTGCAATACAGAGGATGGTTAATTTGGTTGAGTGGGTATTTCCGATCTTGAGTTTTGGTTACATTTTGCGGATTCGCCTGTGAGCCGTAAAACAAGCGGGGTTCCCACCCCGCTGGACTACTTATGCGCATAGGACCGTCCATCCGACGATTGCTTGGCGCCCGCTTGGCACGTCGGGTGGGTGGTATTTACCGGGCTATTTTTGTCGATCTAGCTAAGGAAGCCACGGCCATTGCTGCCGCAATACCGCTTCATGCGCATGTACTGGATGTCGGTGGTGGCGATGGCGAGCCGCTTAATCATCTACTCGCAATACGTGCTGATCTGCGAGTGACAACAATTGATCCCGGACCTATGGTAGGTCAATGGATCGAGCGATGTTATGAGACGCGTGTGACGCGTTTGCCCCATACAAGTTTGGCACAATTTCTTGACAGTGGCAGGCCTGACCCTACCGTAGTTCTTATTGCAGACGTTCTGCATCATGTTCCCGAGGCGGCGCGAGGACCATTTTTGAGTTCAGTCAGGCTATTACTTGAGCGCGTTCCGGATTTGCGAATTCTCGTCAAAGATGTGGAGCCTGGTTATTTGCGTTCTTTGCTCGGTTACTGGTCAGATCTATACATAACTGGTGATTTCCATGTTAGCCCAATTTCGCGTGAACGCCTTGCGCGGCTGATGGAAGAGGCGATGGGTCCAATGCGTAGAGAAGACACGGATTTGTTTGATAACGACCGACCAAATTACGCCATCGCATTTTTAAGGTAATAGTATGTCACTCAGGTTTTTGCTTGTCGCAGTAACGATAAATGCGGTTGCCAGTCAATTGTTGCTGCGTCGCGCTTTGAACGGACTTTCTGTGCTCGCCGGTTTGTCTAGTCTGCCACGATTTATTGTCAGCGCAGCTTTATCGCCCTGGATTTATGCTTCGGTTGGGTTGCAGATCTTAGGTTACTTGCTCTGGATGCTGGTGGTCTCTCGCGAGAAACTAGGCGTTGCGACCGCAAGTGTTGGGGCTGGATTTTATATTCTGATGAGTTTGTCCGCCTGGCTAATTTATGGCGAGACGCTCTCAATACTGCAGTGGGCCGGCATATTTTTGGTCACACTTGGGGTCATCTGTATCAGTTTGGGAGCTGTGACGAACTAGTGGTTCGCTACATATCTAACCGATCAGGAAAACCTGTTAGGTACGGTTTGCTCGGTATCCGATTCGGTATAAGGCTGCAAGTGCAGCGGCTATAGACTTCGGCCAAATTGTGTTGAATATCGTGCGGTCCTCATCATCGCGCGCATGGTTGGCTATGGTGGCCGTGGTTTCGCTTCCCGCATGGATACCCTTTGAAACTAAGCGCTCGGCTATATAGACGAACCCCCCCGGTCGACGTGCCAAATTGAGCCAAGCCATCCAATCAAGGTTAGTCTGGAAACCTACCGGAAAGCGAAAATCAGCGAGCATCTCACGATTTAGCATGACACTCGGACAGCAAATAGGATTGCCGTATGACAGCAAGCGTAGTTTATCGCGTGGTTTGATTATGCATTCCTGCTCGCCAAATGTGAGCTGAATAATAACGCGCTTAATCCAAAGATTGAGG
>JAYVYN010000174.1:0-5732 GCA_043784265.1 Gammaproteobacteria bacterium
GATCGCAACATCAGTAAAAAGCTCAGCCTTCGAGAACGGTGCGACCGGTAATTCATAAATACGTACCGTATCCATGACCTGAACCAAGACGTCGTACGGCACGTCCGGACCCAACAAAATCGTGGCATCGGTCATTTGTGGAAATTGAGATTTAATAGTCCGCATAAAAATCGACAAGTCGCTTAAATCATAACCGGAAGTATTATTAGCGAACACTTTCAGCGGCCCCGAGTTACGATCATTGACCAAAATATCGTTCGGCCGAATAATAATCTCAAGCTTCAACCCCTTCGGCAAATCAATCGGAGCGGATGTGTTGCTAGCGGGTAAGTTCAGTTGCAATATATTTGTTTTCGAAAACACCGCAGTAAATATCAAGAAAAAAACTAATATCACCATCATGTCGATCATCGGCACAATATTCAGGTCATCACGCCCCTGATGGTAGCGGGCGTGATTACGTCGAACGAGGCGCGCAGACTTTGACTTCATAGGAAGAGTATTCTTAAGTTAAAGGCGAGCTTAGACAGTACTACGTACAGTCGTCGCAGCCGCACGAACCGCGGGCGCTATTCCAGGTCCTGCGGCGTCCTGCGGACGCTCCGGTTGGCGTTCTGTAATCGAATTCAAAAACTTCACCGACGCGATTTCCAGACTATCAATTAATGCAGTCGTTTTTGCTTCCAAGAACATATGCGAAAGTAACAAGGTGATAGCCACAAACAAACCCGAGGCCGTGTTATTCATGGCGACCGAAATCGCAGCTGCCAGTAAACTGGCTTTCTCGGCTGGATTGGCAGTCGCAACCGCACTGAAGGCTCCAATCAATCCCGTAATGGTACCGAGCAGACCAATTAATAGACCCACATTTGCCAGCGATGACAAAAAATGCGTACGTTTTTCAATACGTGGTATGACTTCAAGCAAGCTCTCGTCCATAGCCTTCTCAATGTCATCACGGCGACGTGCGCTGGCCACCCGGGCGACCCCGTAATTTAAGATAGTTGCAATGGAGGAGTTAGAGTTTTGGGTAAGCCCCACCACCTGTTTGAAATTACCCGAGCTCAAGGCTGGAATTAGGTCCTCCCACAAAGTACGATTCCTGATCGTTTCGCGAGTCAAATAGACGTATCGCTCTACGGCGATCGAAACGCCCACGACAAGTATTAGAGCCAGGGGATATAAGAAAATCCCGCCGTCTTTAAAAAAATTAACCACTGAATTCATGAAATTCATCTACGCGCTCCTAAAAAATACATTCCGCTCTAAAGCAAATATTCAACCACATTCCGTTAAATCGACAATGACCTACTTCCCATTTTGGGCTGCGGACGCCGCCATTCCCTTGTAATACCCCACTTCACGCCTAAATACATCGCGGTCCACAGGGGCCAATACCTCATCCAGAAGGCTGTTTAGGGGTCTGCCCATTAAATCGCCTATATCCGACTTTTTCCAGGGGACCACATACATGACTTTCGGAAGCTCGCGATTGCCAGTCACTGTGGTGGTATCTAAGTCGATCCTATCGACATTTTTTGCTAATTTTGAACTTTTTCGCACCAGCGGGGCCGGGGCAGTCGCTACCGGTGCCGATTTAGGAGTAACGCTGGAGGGTGCGGCCTGTGATGTAGTAGTCATTTCAAGGTCCACGCTCGAGGTGTGAGCACGCGGTTCACCCGCTTCAATTTGTTCAGCCTTAGCTTCAGCCTTGGGTTCAATTTTTGCCGGCACCGTCGCTTCAGCGCAAGCGCCTTGCAATGCCAATAAAAATATCGTGGAAAAAATAATTCGAGTGATGTAACTCATGCGGGTTCCTTCTTTGCGGCGGCGGCCGCTGCGGGCGCTGCCACGCGCTTGCGTAATTCCACTACCCATCCCGACACTTGCTTATTTTCACCTACCAAGGTGAGATAACGCTCGTATTGCTCCAAAGCTTTTTGTGGCTGGGCCAAGTAGAGATCGTACAAAACACCTAAATTCAAATGGGCTGGCGCAAAGTCAGGCTGCACTTCAATCGTACGCTGATATGCCGCTTCCGCCTCAGAAAATTTACCTAATCGACGCCCTACTATTCCCAGCTCATTGCCTGCCACAGGATTACTGGGATAGCGTCCGACCACTGCTTTAAATGCCGCTTCCGCCTCCACCAAACGAGAATCATGCAAATAAATCAGCCCTAAATTTAGCTGCGGACCGGCGAACTCAGGATATCCCAGCACCATTTCCTTAAAAGCCAACTCCGCATCAGCGGTGCGACCCGACTTCATCAACTCCAATGCCTGAGCATATTGTTGAGCCGCGCGCTCTGGAACCGCAAGCAGGGCCGGCATCGCAGGGTTGCCAGTAATTGCAGAATTATTCACTACGGAAGTTTTCGCCGCCGCCATTGGCTTGTTCACTACAGGCGCTTCTTGCGCACTCTGTTCCACCGGTGCCACTTGCTTTATCGGCACCATCTGCTCGGTTTCAGGCAATAGTTTTACGCTGGGCGTACCGCCACATGCGCTCAAGCAGAGTAGCGCGATAGCGCTAACGAATCGATTCGACCAGCACATCACCGAGCTCCACCTTGCCATACCGGCCTGGATTAAGTTCCGCAAGCGCAGCAAAGCTCTTTTGTACCCACTCATCGTAGGTTCCATCCTTACTGCGCACGGTATTGATTTCATGTAGCTTGATAGCCTTTTCTTCAAATGGAAAGGCTTGCTCCTCCAATAAAACATCATATTGCTCAAGTTCGTCCTTAGACAAATTCTTGGGCCGCTCTGATTGAATGACATCCTTGCCCAAGTGTCGATACAACTCGGCACTTTCAAACGCAGCGGCCGTAGTGACCTCAAGAACTTGGTAATCCGCAGCTCGCGAATAGGCACCGATAGCCGCTTCCATCGCCTTACGTTTTTCTGCCAACGATTTCTTTAAGGGTGTCACTAATTTGATACGCAAGAACTCATCTCGGGCAGGCGCCGCCAGGGTCAACGTCGCCTTCGCTGCCAATGCGCGACTACGATCGGTGCGCGCAACTCCCGCCGCGTGATCGGCATTGATTATTTCTTTCAACCAAAACGCGTTGCGACCCATGTCACCTGACTTCGTAGCCATGAGACTCAATTTGTTACGCGCTTCCATAGCGGGATTTAAAGGTTGAGGAAAATGTTTCACAAACGATTCCAGCATGGTACGCGCCTTCGACGAATCGCCAGCCTTATCGTAAAGATCGGCCGCCTGCAATGTCGCTTCACGCTGCACATCCACTGACTCGCTGGGCGTTGCGGCAATTTTTTCAAATTCTGTTGCAGCCTGCCCCGGGTGATTTGATTCAAGATAGGCCACGGCCAGTTTGCGAGTTACATCAGCCTGCAAAGGATCCTGTGGAAAACTACGTCGAAACCCTTCTAATACGGGAATCGCCCGTTCCCATTCTTTATTGGTCACTAGCAAGGCGGCCGCATCAAAATCCGCATTGGCTCGAATCTTCGAAGTCGGTGCCAACTTGGAGACCCGCAAGAAATCCTCCACCGCTGCGTTAGCGTCACCCGCCTTACTCTTCTGTTCGCCCTGCTTGTAAATGGAGGCGGCTAGGCGTTCAACGATAGCCGAGCGCTCTGGATCGTTCGCTGGCATAAGCGCTTGCGCACTGTTGTAAGCGGCTTCGGCCTTATCAAAGTTACCTTGATCAAAATTAGAATTAGCAATTACAGTCCAGGCAATACGTTGTTTAAGCACATCGACCGGCGGCTCGCGCGCCAGCAAGGTTTGGGCGGCGGCAAGAGCCCGCGGAAAATCCTTGACAGCATACAAATCCGTCACGGCATGCGTTAGAACTTGCGCGTTCTCGGGATGGAGCGGAAACGCTTGCGCAAATTTGAGTGAACTCTCGACACTTTGCTTGTGGACTTCGGCTTTTGCATCTCCTGCCAACGTACTCTCATGTTTGCCGTAAGCTACGATCGCCGCATATCCCGCCGCAGCGGCTTTTTCGTGACTCGGATAAGCGTAAGCCGTGGTCTCATACTCTTTGGCAGCATCTAAATATTGTCTGCTCTCGAACAAAGTATCAGCCAACAAGAAATTGGTTGCGGACGACTCCGGATCATCCGGGAAGGACCTCAGATAACCACGGTACCACTTGGCCGCTTCTTGATAATCGGTGACGCTCTTTGAGCGCTGAGCTTGCGCGTGGTAGTACTGCGCCAAGTCTTTCAGGTTGGTTTTAAGCACGGCCACGACTTTAGGTTTCTGCTTTGGATCACGATTTTGCCAAAACGGCGTGCCCAAATTATAGTTATCCACAAATTCTTTCTTGCCCTGCAACACTAACTGCGGGAATCCACCCTTACCGTAAGCCTCAATTGCTTGCATTTCCAGCAATGGCGCACGCTCGTTATTAGGATCATGGGCAACAAAAGCACGATAACTTTCTGCGGCATCGGTATATCGCTCTTTCTCCATGTATAAATCACCCAGGCGTGAATACAGAAGATAAGCATAAGGTCGCGGCTTGCGTGCTTTGACAAAGGCATCTAAGGTCTTGGCCCCATCCACGTAAGAAAAGGTGATCGCCATCACGCGGAAAGTATCTTCAACCAGCTCACGGTTCGGACGACTCAGCGTATCGATATCAATCAATAAATTCATATCGCGCTTGGAAACCAACATAGTATCCAGAACCTGCGCGAAAGAATCCAAGCTGCGTTCGTTTTCGCCCTGCTTAAACAGCGCCCACCCCTGCTTATAAAGGCTCTGGTTATAAAATGCAGAGCTAGCGCCAAACGCAATCACCGCGGCGTACGCTCCTTGAGCTTGCGGATAATCTTTTGCGGAGAACAGCAATTCACCGCGACGAAATTGGGCCTCGTCAGTAAAGCGACTTTTCGGATAGGTAGTTACCAGCCTATTCAGCGCAACTAAAGCCTTTTCAGGTTGCGCATTTAACTCGTAGGCACGCGCTAGCTGATAGAGCACCGAATCATTTAGTTCGTATTTTGGATAGGTTTTCAACAGCGCCGAATACAAAGTAATGGCTTCCGTCGCCCGCAAGGTTTCATTACTCATCAGTTCGCGCTCAATACGCTCTGACTCAGAGCTTTCCAAATGCAGATCCCCTAATCGTCGCAAGGCCTCAGCCCGCAACTGCGCATCACCCGCATTCAAGTCTAGAAAACGTTTATAGCTTTCCATGGTCTTGGTTGAATCCACGCCCTGAGCCGGACCGGACTTTACGTCGACATCTAATTCTTGCAAATCCTTGATCGTCGCAGCTTTTCTATCAGCCGCATTCAATAACATCGGCAACAACGCTAGCAACAGATAACCGCGACTCATGGCTTGGCCTTCGGTGTTTCAGTTACTTTCAGTTTTTCATTAGCCGAACGGTCATAAATCGACGCCAACGCATAGCGGGCCTGAACCTGGTAAGTGGCGATTCGCTCTTTCTGCGCCTCCAGTTCTTGAATGGCTATCGCTTGCAGAAAATGATTTTGCTCTTCTGAGATAGAGGCGATTCGTTGCTGTAATTCATCTATCCGCCCCACCGATGTCGCAACTCGCGCCCTGTACTCGGCCGTATTGGTAGGAGCGCCTAAGCGCGCCCGGCCCACCTGGACAGCGCGCCTTTGAGTTTCCACTAGATTAGCCTCAAGTTCTTTGACGGACCGACGCTCATTCCACAGCCTAGCCTTGAAACTCTCTGACATACGCCAATACATCACACCTTTCATCAATCGATG
>JAYVYN010000175.1:0-8218 GCA_043784265.1 Gammaproteobacteria bacterium
AGTCAATGGGTCTGGTATCGACACTAATTCGTACCCGTTGGTTGCACCTCCTTCGTCGATTTCATTTCTGATGATAAGCCGAATCTTAGCTGATAAGGGAGTTCGAGAGTACGTTAACGCAAGTAAGGTTATTCGCGCACGCCATCCAAATATCCCGTGTCTATTAGTCGGCTGGATTGACAGCAATCCCGCTGCCATTTCCCTTAGGGAAGTGAGTGAATGGACAAAATCTGGGGCAATCGAATATCTCGGAGCTGTTGAGGATGTTCGACCGTTGCTCGCGCAATGCGCCGTTTACGTATTACCGTCCTATCGCGAGGGAACGCCTCGTACGGTTCTTGAAGCTATGTCAACTGGACGAGCCGTAATTACCACTGATGCGCCTGGATGTCGTGAGACAGTGCTTCATGGAATAACCGGCTTGCTCGTGGCGGCTCGTAGTGTCGAATCATTAGTATCCGCGATGGAGCAATGCATCGTAGCAGAGGTAGATTGGCGTGCAATGGGCTCTGCTGGCCGTCGCTTCGTAGAGAGCAAATATGATGCTCAAAAAGTCAGCGACATGGTTATGTCAGCACTAAAGTTGTAGGCGATAAAATAATAGTCGGTGCCACTACCTCCCCCTGCGCCTGGCAGTTGCTGATTAACTTATCGGCGACTTTCCGTGTCACGCGCTCCCTGGAACGGTGGCATCGTAACATTGCCTCGAGCGGAAATTCCGTCGCGAATTATTATTTTCCTGAATGTCAAAAATAGAATCCTTAAATCCAGAAAAAAACTTCGATTGTCGACGTACCAGACGTCCATTTGAAATCGCTCCTCCCAGTCGAGGGAATTTCGGCCGTTTATCTGTGCCCAGCCAGTTAGTCCCGGCCGGATCTGATGGCGTCGGCGTTGCTCGCAAGTGTACAAAGGAAGATATTGCATAAGTAGTGGCCGTGGTCCCACGAGGCTCATTTCACCGCGTGCTACATTCCATAACTCTGGCAATTCGTCCAGGCTCCAGGATCGAAGAAATTTTCCAACTTTTGTTAATCGATGGGCATCCGGCAATGGTATATCGTTCAAGTCGCTTACTTCGCGCATTGTCCGAAATTTCACTAGAGTGAATGCTTTTTCGTTTAGCCCGGGGCGTCGCTGCAAATACAAAATGGGCGAACCAAGGCAGTATCTGACAGTAATCGCAACTAACACTAACACCGGCGAAAGTATAATTATTCCGATTGACGCTAAAATGAAATCGATCAGTCGTTTTGACATAATATTAACGTGAGTTAATATGCATACGATTTTCGGCTAGTGCACGCTTGTTTCTGAACACGAGATTCCCGTCTTGCCCACTAGTTAAAAATACGTCGCAGTGTGTCAATAATTCGGTCTTGACTCTTAAGTGACAAATTCGATCCAGAAGGCAAACATAACCCTCTGGCAAATAATCCTTCAGAAACTGATCCTGTTGAGTGTTCGAAGTAACAGCACGAGTTAAATACCGGCTGCATATGCATGGGTTTCCATACTGGTCGCGCTTCAATCATTTCTGTGGCGAGTTTCGCAATTACGTCAGCTGGGGTAATGTTTGACACTTCTGAGTTCAGTGTGCATGCACTAAGCCAGTGCGTTGAATAGCCCCATTCTGGCTCAGGCATCCAAACAATTGCGTCGATCTCTGCGAGCGACTCCCTGTACCGTTGAAATACGGCTCTCCGAGCCAAAACCCGTTGACGTAGCACTTTTAGTTGTCCTCGGCCCACTCCGGCCAAGATGTTACTCATTCGATAGTTGTAACCAATCTCAGAGTGCTGATAGTGCAGCGCCGGGTCCCGTGCTTGCGTGGATAAAAATTGCGCCCTTTCAATTAAATCTGAATCATCAGAAACCAACATGCCACCGCTTGAAGTAGTAATTATCTTGTTGCCATTGAATGAATAAATTCCTATCTTGCCAAATGTTCCACTTGCCTGTCCCCGATATCGCGCACCAAGGGATTCGGCGGCATCTTCCACCACCGGTACTTCGTATCGGTTGCAAATTTCCAATAGCGGATACATATCAGCACTTTGCCCATACAGGTTCACAACTATAACTGCCTTAGGTAATCGCCCATCTTTCTCTGCTGCCCTAAAGGCGGCTTCCAGCGCACTTGACGACATATTCCAGCTTATGCTGTCGGAATCGATGAATACCGGCTTAGCTCCAAGGTATTCGATAGGGTTGGCGCTTGCTGCAAACGTTAGCGTTGAGCAGAACACGCGGTCGCCCCGGCGCACCCCTAGAATTCGCAATGCCACATGAATTGCAGCGGTTCCCGAGCTGACTGCGGCGGCGTACTTGACCCCAACTAATTCGGCCATTTCTCGCTCAAAAGAATCGACATTCGGACCAAGCGGCGCTATCCAATTAGTACGAAAGGCTTCTTCAACATAGTATCGCTCGTCGTCACCCATGTGTGGCGTGGATAGCAATATTGGCTGATCAATTTCGTTCCGCGCCAAGACCTCCGTAACCTGGCCCTGGGCATTTAGTACCGGAAGGCAATTAACTTGATGATGATTCATCAACGTTAATGCCTCCCGACGCGAAAAAGGATCATTGATCACATACGCTTCTAACTCCGGCAACTGCGAAAGTGACTGGTTAGCCTTGCAACCACCAAGCATCAATCGTCGTAGGTCCCCGTCCGTTACGGTCCGCTCGAATGTACCATTGCTCCGAATAAGCATTAGGACGCCAGTGCCTACACGATCGAGGACGGCCTGCGCTTCAACCAGCAAGGTCTCGCGTGTGACGGAAATTGTTCGAACACTAATCACACTGCGTCTCGCCAATAGTAACCGCTGGCACGCCCGCGCAGATCACACCGACATCAATATTTTTCAGTACTACCGCACCAGCGCCAATTATTGCTCTATCGCCGACAATGGTTCCCGGCAAAATGGTGGCGCCTGATCCGACTAGGACGCTGTCTCCAATTTTAACGCCTCCCCCTAGAGTTGAATTTGGGGAAATGTGTACGAAACTTCCTATAACGCAATCGTGATCTATGACTGTTCCATGATTAATGATCGTTCCCCTGCCTATTATTACTCCCGGAGCTATTACTGCATGCGCAGCAACAAACGATCCAGGGCCGATTGAAACAAAACGCGAAATAGTTGCCCTGGGATGCAATACAGTGATCGGCTGGCTCCCTATTTCCTCCAAGGACTCAAACAAACGTTGACGTACTTTTCCATCGCCGATTGCGACATGAAATAAACCTTGAGAAGCACCAACCTGAAGCGCTGGCACTACGATTGGCAATCCCAAAAAATCCTTGGCTATTAGTTGAATGGAGTCATCCGTAACTACGATTCGTTCAGACGGCATTCCAAATTGAAGCAGCGCATCTAGCACTACCTTCCCGTGTCCACTAGCGCCAACAAGGTATATCGCTTTGTTATTCATCTATACTTACCAGTGATTAATCTGAATTTTAGCAAAGTACTTAGATTTCTGTCAAAAATTCCAGCATTTTATCCGTCTCAACTACCGTTATGCGTGATTGATGGTATGGGATCGGAACTGGGACATAGCCTTTGACCGAGAGCTCTAAGTAGGGTTTGATTCGATCTATCACAGGAGTCTTGCATACTTATTCTGAATGTTGGCTTCAAATTTAGGATAAGCAAATGGATGCTTACCTTCTAACCCTCACAACAGGCTGAATCACGTCAACTTAAACGGCTGCTCCAGTCAGTTTAACGTAAGGACTTCAGGCACCAGCGCTGGAACACACTACGCGGTGACCACCGGAGTCACACATTAGTGTGCAGGTGCTCGATCCGACGTTGGGAATGTATTTGACGGCCGACTCGATAGTTGAGCTGATCGGGTCGAGCCAATCTGTTGATGCTAACTCTTGTGCTTGAAATAATCCGTTGCGATATTTGGATCCGAGTGAGTATGGTACTCGGGATACTATTGGGATTCTCGTGGCGATAGACGTCATTGACGTTGCACCGGATATTGGGTTACTTGCGATTTCGGGGGCGCATGGGTTTGTGACCGCGGGCGTTGCTGGAATTGTGAGTGGATTCGTGGGGGCTTACATTTCTACGGGAAGTTTGTCCCGTGGTGCTTATGGCTGGCTTGATCAATGGACTTGCAGCAACTGCCTTTGCTGAAATTGGATTTCGTATTGGACAAAATGGTTTTGGGGAAATCGGAGAACGCGCGCGGGCGCATGCGACCGTTGGACGTGCATGGGCCTTGCCTAGCGGTGGGAATAGCGGCAAGGGAGCGCATGGTCAAGCGGCGACGGATGGAGGATTTATTGCTACTGAGGGCACAGGTTTTTTTGAGGAATTGCTAAGGCGACTACCAAGAGTGGGCTGAGTGCAGCGGCGAATTAGACCCGGCCGGTGCGAGAGCCGCGTAGTCAAGGCAGTGATTGGTTCGACTAGTGGAATGCACAGGCTGCCAAATCAGAGTGGCCCAAGTGTACTTCCGGGGTGATTCTTTAATCGAAGTGGAATGCCGTTATTTTTCGGTTCCAATGCTCCAAAGGCTGTAGCTTGAGGTGTCTTAAATTCGCCTGCCGTACTAACCGTAGCGTGGCGTGTAATTCTATGTCAAGATTCGCGCATGGCATGCCTCACTAAAATTCGTATCACCTAAGAGTGTATTGTGTAGTGGGAATGGGACGATTACTGAGCGATGGAGCGATAACCAGTGGCCGTTGGTATCCGTTCGGGCGGTTCGCAGTCGCATGTGCATTCGCGGTATGTGCGTGTAGTAAGCAGTCGCACAACGATTCTTCTACTGTGATCCGAGCAGCCTATTCCGCAGCATTTAGCTCTGCAAGCAATGAATCTGTAGCCACCAACAGCGCCGTGGTTGAAATAAGGTTATTGCCAATGATCTCGAATGCCGGTACGACAATTGAGTGCGATGGACTTACTAGCGCGCCCATAACGGTGTTGCGCGATGGTCTGCCGGTGCCTTCACTAACTGACCTGTCATGCCCGTTTGTGAAGGTACTAGCGGGTGATTTCGTGTTGTCATCCTGGAACTACGTGAAAGGCGGCGCGGCTGCAGTAGCAACCAACCCCGTATTAACGGGATTACCCCACCCTATTGTCTTGTCGCACAACCTATCGGGAAGTGTTGTCGTTGAATCGTGGGTCAATAGGATCAAAAATGTAACGGTTTTCATAGCAATGCGTACGACTGGCCGCGCTACGCAGCTTTTGGAAGCACGGATTCCATCGCCACCATCCCTGCAACTGACGGTGGATGCGGCGACAATGTTTCAGTGGGTGGCGGCAATTTCTGATGGATCGAAGATATACACTTCAAACTTCGTGACTTCCATATCTGCGACAATTCAGAACTTGGGTTACGTGGGATCCCTTAGTATCGGAAACTTGGGCGGCCAAAAGAGCGATCAATTAATTGGGTATTCGGGTGATCATAGCTATTCGGAGTTTGGAGTGTACAAAGATATAGGGTTGGATGTGCTGTTTATTGGACGGGATTTCAGAGACCTTCGCGTGGCGGACTTTGACGGTAATGGCTTGGATGACGTGATATCCAATGTCTATGGTAGCGGGTGTACTATGGTTGGATTAAACCTTGGAAATAATCAGTTTAAATTTTCGACGCCTCTCCGTGAGGACGGTACTTGTATAGGCGGCCACGGGGAAACTATGGTCCTGGGCGATTTTAACGAAGACGGGTTAATCGATGTATTTATTCCAACTTACGAACGCTGGGATCTGTTGCTCAATCAGGGCAATGGCGTTTTCAAGGATGTTGCTGTCGACCGTGGTATAGAATTCGCCAATTATCTTCCCCCGGCGGAAGGTGCGGCAGCTATCGATATTGACCTTGATGGGCATGTCGACATAGTAGCTGGAAATGAAATTCTATTGAACGACGGTACGGGCCATTTTAAGCGATTGCAAGATGTATATGGCACGACTCGTCAAATTGAAGAGGGTCTATTCGTTGGAGATCTCGATAATGATGGCTATTTCGATATTGTAAAGCAGGATCCGTGGCTTGGTCCACAAGTTTTCTGGGGTGGCGGTAACGCAGACGCGGCAAATTTGCGCGGTGGCTACACAGCTCCTAATCGCCGCAAATTTCTCCCGGGCGCGTCTCTTCTCGGTGGGCAATCGGTACTTACAAGTTCATACGGAATCGCGGCAGGTTCGCTGACGGGATCAAGCCTTCAAGATATAGTCATTCCTGGTGGGGCCCCTTACGGGACGCCGCCAGTACTTTGCGTTCAGTACCAAGCGCGCTCATTTAATTGTGCTGACACCGGATGGTTTCCGAATCTTATTGGACAACAAGAAGTGGTTCTCGTCGCCGATTTTGATGGTTCTGGCGCGAAGGGTATTGTTGAACGTTTTGAAGTCGGTGGTACGAGTACCCTTGCGGTAGTCCCATCATTTGCTAGCACTCCGTCCTTTCACTTTGGGTTCGACATTCGCGACCCTTCTGGGTCGCGCACGCTATACGGGCGAGCTGTCAGGATTGATTGTGCCGCAACCGGCAATCAAATCGCGTTGACGGCCATTGATGGCGGTAACGGGTATATGTCACAAGGAGCTTACACGATTTCGATTGGGTCGGATTCGTGCGATGAAGTAAAAATAGTAATTTTTATGCCGTTGGGACCGCAGGTATTCGGACCGTTCGCAACCGGGACATACGTAGTTAATGTGCAATAGCTATTCCCCGGCAGGGCCCTCTCCCTAATTCTTGAAAGCCATGGTGCTTGAGTTGCACAATCAGATCTGGTGCTTGAGTATTTGAAGTAGAGTGTTTAAGTTTTCTATCTGCGACTATCTTTTGGCAAGATGTGCGTCATGAATTCGACCGTGCGCTTTACAAAAGAACGCTGATATCTTAGTAAGTCTGATAACCGCGAAGATCCGTGGCTACGCATACAATAGGACCCGTAATTTTTTTCGAGAAAACTAGTCTAATAAACACTCTCGGGATACTTCTACTTCACTGCGGTTGCAGCTGCGGCAGTAGCGACCTGGTAGCGGACTCAGCATCCGATCAACTGAGACCACTAAGCAGTGGACGTGGATAAGCGGTTCGAGCAGCGGCGATCACGCCGGGGTGTACGGTACGCAGGAAGCGGCAGCACTCGGTAACGTGTCGGGTGCACGGACCGACGGGTGTTCGTGAGTCGACACGTCCGGCACCTTCTGGTTGTTTGGTGGGATTGGCTGGACATTGTTCGTCGGCTATCAGGACGGCGCCCTAGTCGACGTGTAAAGATACGCACCCCGTACCAACAAGTGGACGTCGTTTTTATTTGCGGCGCTCACGCCGCACTCCGCACTGAACGTGCTCGTGTGCCACTGGCGGGTGGTGGCGAGCTTACTGTGTGAATCGAGGATGCGCGCCGTGACTGGCGCCAAGATGCGATTGTGTACCGGGTTCGGACGCGAGTCTTTCACTGATTCGATCCCCAGTTGTTGCACGTCTAGGCGCATCGCCGGGACGTGATTGTGCGGACGCGAGCTTAAGGCTTCGAGTCGCGCGGTGATCGGTATGAAGATCTCCCTATGCAACGCTCGGTGCACCAGATCGATCACTGGTGCGGCTAGATCCGACAGACTGATGAGGTTTTGGTTCTTAACACGATCGCATTCGCGTTAGCTGCGTCTATGCAGATGCATCTGGTACAAATATTTCTAATAGGTGCGCCATATGATGACGCACTACACGGCGTTTCCAGGTTCTGACATGGCGATAAAAGTAGCACCGGGACCGCAACATAGCTAACTATTTAGTGACAACAAATATACTCATGCGCCGATCACCGGCCCGATGAAGCTGCCGATCACCGAAACGCTCTGCAACGCCGCCTGCGCACCCGGCCACAGCGGATGCAGTCGAACCGCGTCGCCGACCGGCGGCGCCCCGCTTGGCGGCTTCCTGGGCGAGATTGAGCGCCGGCCCGAACGGCGTGCTCTCCTCGGCGCCGGCGGGCTCCAGCGAGCAAGCCAGCGTGAGAACGTGGACAGGATCGAGCGCCATCATCTCGTCGTTGGCCCGAAACGGCGCGGACCGCCCGTGCTTGTTGAAATCCGCTTTGGCCAACACGATCGTGACCCGCTTCTGCTGCGCCCACCGCATCGCGATCTTCTCGGCGCCTTTCAGGCCCGTCGTGATCAGGGCCATCGTCGGGTAGGTGTGCTGGGCCCAGTTG
>JAYVYN010000176.1:0-5899 GCA_043784265.1 Gammaproteobacteria bacterium
GGGATGCGCAGCCTTGCGCTCTTTGACACTGCGTGTAGCGGACGAGTTGGATGGGGCCCTGGAACGGCAAAGCGCCGCACAAGGAATCTCCAAGAGCGATGTAGCGCGGGAGGCGTCGAAGCGCTACCTGCGAGTAGCCGAATTTCGCAGGTAGCGAACCAGGCTGGTCGCGCGCGCAGGCGAACGGGATCAACACTGACCAGGATGTTCTGGTGCACCATGCGCTGGCAAGGCGCCGAATGGCTATCCGCCGCGCACTGGCTACTACGTCGGTGTTTTGATAGCTCCGAATTTGTCAAAGCGATATACCTTACTTTAATTGGCGCACCTAAAAGGCCCCGTGCTACACGCTGCTATCGGGTCGGAGTTGTGGCAGCTTCGAGGGTCTACCGGTGCCGCTTCACTGATTCAGATGCACAAGCAGGGCGTCGCCGATTTCGGTGCGTCGCCATCCGTGCAATGCGTGGGAGTCGCGCTTACCCATGGCAAGCGCTTTAAGTTCGCCGCGGGGCGCGAGAATTTCGGCGCTCACCTGTAATTCTGCGGCGCGTTTATCTACCGCTTTGACAAGCTTATCCAGTACGATTTTTTGTGCGGGCGTGGGCCGTGCGTCTTGACTGGGTTCTTGGTCTATGTCGGCGCTCTGCAAGGGTGTTGTTAAGGCTTGCCGCAAAGTTTTATCAACTGAGTCATCCATATCGGTGGGACTGGTGTGCGCCATGCTGAATATGTCGGTGTCGGACAGGATCCACGAGCGCGGTAAATCACGCTCGCGAGCGGCTTTTTCACGCCATACCGCAATCACCTTAGCGCGTGCCCTGGGTGTGGGCTCCAGTTGCGCAATGCCCCGTAATTTCATCCAGGCGAGTGCGGGGTCAGGTTCGTAAAGCTGCGGGTCTTCGAGTGCTGCACAATCTTCTAGCACCCAGTGCTCGCGACCTAGCTCGGCTAAACGGCGTTTCAGGCGCTGGGCAATTTCGCCGAGATAAAGTACATCGTCGGCGGCGTAGTCCAATTGTGCGGTGGTTAAAGGTCGCTTGGACCAGTCGGTGCGCGTCTGGCCCTTGGTAAGTGTCACATTGAGATAGGTTTTGACCAGTTCTGCATACCCGACTTGGGGTTTAAGCCCGATACAGCCGGCCGCGATTTGGGTGTCGAACACGGGTGATATGATCCGCTGCGTGGTCAAGTAGAACGCTTCCAGGTCCTGGCGTGCTGAGTGAATAATTTTGGGCGTGTGGGCGGCTGTGAGCACGGGAACTAGGGTTTTAAGGTCGCCGCCTTTGATCGTGTCCACACACCAAATTTGCCCATTGGCCGCCAGTTGAAGCAGACATAGCTTAGGAAAGAAGGTTTTTTCGCGTAAGAATTCGGTATCTAAGCCGATTCCGTCCCCATCCGCGGCTTCCAGTATTTTTGCAAGTGCCGGCAATTCGGTGTCTTGATCAATCCAAATCGCGTCGGGCATGAGGGTAATCCGCGTGTACAATTTGAGTGATTATGACTGAGACTCACGTTCATATCTTAGGAATAGGTGGCACCTTCATGGGCGGTGTGGCCGCGATCGCACAAGCGGCAGGCTTTCGCGTCACAGGCTCTGACCTTAATGTCTATCCGCCCATGAGCATGCAACTTGAGGCGCTCGGAGTTGAACTCATGCAAGGCTATGGCGCGGAGCAGTTGGAGTTGCGGCCGGATGTGGTGGTGGTTGGCAATGCCTTAAGTCGGGGTATGCCGGTGGTGGAGGCTTTGCTCGATAGCGGTATTCCCTACACTTCAGGACCCTTGTGGCTGGCTGACACGGTGTTGCGGGATCGTCATGTACTTGCGGTTGCCGGCACTCATGGCAAGACCACGACGTCGAGTATGTTGGCGTGGATTTTAGAGCATGCGGGCCTGTCGCCGGGATTTCTTATTGGTGGCGTGCCTTCTAATTTTGAGGTCACCGCGCGGCTTGGCGAACATCCTTTCTTTGTGATCGAAGCGGACGAATACGATACGGCGTTTTTCGACAAGCGGGCTAAGTTTGTGCATTACCGGCCGCGGACCGTGATTCTCAATAATTTGGAATATGACCACGCCGATATTTACCCCGATGTGGCGGCCATTCGTCGGCAATTTAACCAGCTGTTGCGTACTGTACCGCGTGCCGGTCGGGTGATCGTGAACGGCGCAGATGCCGAGCTGGCGACGACTTTGCGAGAAGGATGTTGGACGCCGTGCGCGAGTTTCGCGCTGGCGGGCGAGGGCGCGGTCGCGGCCGGTAGTGGCGCGGCGAGTAGCGTGGCGGACGGCGCGCAAGGCGGGCCTAGCGCCGACTGGAGCGCGCGGCTGGTGCCTGGCACGTCGGCGGCGCGTTTTTCGGTGGTATATAAGGGCGCAACGGTCGCTGAGGTGAGTTGGTCCTTGCTCGGTGAGCACAATGTGATGAACGCGCTAGCGGCAATTGCGGCGGCTCGACACGCTGGGGTTAGTGCGGAGCGCTCCGCTCAGGCGCTGCAAGAATTTCGCGGCGTAAAACGGCGCATGGAGGTTCGCGGTGTCGTGGGCGAGGTCACCGTCTATGATGATTTTGCGCATCATCCGACAGCTATCGAAACCACTTTGCGGGGATTGCGGGCGCGGGTAAACGGCGCGCGCATCATCGCAGTGTTGGAAACTCGATCGAATACTATGAAATTGGGCGTGCATCGTGATCAACTTGCCGACTCGCTTGAGCTTGCGGATCAAAGCTGGTTCTTGACGTCGAAAGAATTGGAATGGGATTTGCCGGCGGCCATGGCCCCATTGGGTGCTCGTGCGCGGTTTGCACCCGATGTAGATCATTTGGTGGAAGCGTTGGTGCGAGAGGTGCAGTCAGGTGATCAGGTGTTAATTATGAGTAACGGCGGGTTCGGTGGTTTGCATGATAAATTGCTGGAGCGATTACGCTCGCGGTATCCGCTATGAGTGAGTCCGTGGTGAGCGCATCCGCTGTGCCCGTTACGCCTGAGAAAGCGGTTATTGCGTTATTTCCGTTGAATATTGTGTTGTTTCCAGATGGCCCGTTGCCGTTACGCATCTTTGAAACGCGGTACATCGATATGGTGCGAAGCTGCATGCGTGCTAAGCAGGATTTTGGTGTGGCATTGATGTGTGAAGGCGAGGAAGGCGGCGTAACGCCAACCTTTCCGATTGGCACCATGGCGAAGATTGTAGATTTCCATCAATTGGCGGATGGTCTGTTGGGATTAACTTGTGTGGGCCAACATCGGTTCCGCATTCATGGCCGCAGCCGACAGGCGGATCGCTTGAATCTGGTCGAGGTGAGTCCTGTGGCACCGGAACCTAGCACTGCTTTGCCATCCGAGCACTTGCGACTTGCGGAGTTACTCCGCAATGTGTTGCCACAATTGGGCGAGGCCTATACCGGCATCGTGATGCGGCTTGATGATGCAGCCTGGGTAGGGCATCGCTTGGCTGAAATACTCCCGATGGACGTTGTCGATAAGCAGAAATGCCTGGAAATGGATGATCCGCTGCAGCGCCTGGATTTCCTGGCGCCATTGGCACCGACTTAGGCGCTCGGCAGTGGTGTGAAGAAAGGGCTGAGCTTCAAGGTCACAGGTTGTGATCGTGAAGCGACCGTCTCCATGGCGGTGAGTAGGGAGCGGCGTTTGCCCGGAGCTAGCATTACTGATTGCGAGTGCGCGCGTAGCCAGTCCAGTAGGTGCGCGTTATCCAAAGAGCGAGTCCGATGAGCGCGCCCCACGGAAGTAGCCAATATCCTAGTAGCCCGTCGAATGAGCCGACCCAGAACGAATAGTTCGGAGAATCATTGGCCACCGTGCTATCGGCGAGCACGCGTAGAACCACCACCCAGCCCGCGTGTAAACCAATGGCGACCGCGATATTGCCGGTGAGTACTCGGGTGAGACTTAAAATAAGACCGACGATGAGCCACGCCAAGAGGGAGTCCAGCACCAGCAAGGGATGATTTAAGGGCGCAAAGGAGCGCACTAGCAAATCGAAGCCGCTGCCCCAGTGCACATCCTGCGGTGGAATTTTTACTTTGGCGAATAAATGCATAAGCGCGAATAGCGGCGCGGTTAAAAAGGCCGCTGCCCAAGGTCCTGATTCGCGTTCGATGGCGGTGTGCATAGCTCCGCGCATCACGGTCTCTTCGATCAGTGCAACCGTCAGCCCGGAACCGATACCGACTAACAAAAGCCTGACGCAATTTATTCCGCTGAACATGAACGCAGGATCGATGACTCGTAATTTCGTGTTGAGCAGGAAAGTTGCACCTACGCTGGCGCTCGCGATACCGATGGCAAGCCACACCAGAACTTGTTGAATAAACTGCGGGCGAGGCAAGCCAAATCCAAAATCGCTGCGCGTGCGAATATTTAAATGCCGACACAGCCAAACAAGTTCCAGTGCCAGTATTAGCATCGCGATACGGCCCGCGACTCGATGGAAGGCGAAGTGACTGAAGGTTGCTGCGAGTTGGTATGCTGGGAAGGCAATTACCGCGCCCGTGAGTAGTGCGACCAAGATCAACCCGAAGAACCATAAAAAGGCGCGCATTTGACTGATAGCCCCGTTTTTTAAGCGTGGGTTGAGAGACTTATGCGGGTTTCAGGGTTTTTATGCGTGCAAAAACTCGCGCGGCGGCGGCGGCGGTCGCTTCGATATGCTTAAGTTCATGCGCGGCTGATAAAAATCCCGCTTCAAAGGCCGACGGTGCTAAATAAACACCTTCGTCTAACATGCCGTGAAAAAACAATTTGAAGCGCTCGACATCACAGGCCATCACTTGGCTAAAGCGGTCAACCTTGGGTTGATCAGTGAAAAATAGCCCGAACATGGCGCATACATGGTTGCTGAGCATCGCAATCCCCGCGCTCGCGGCGACTTCATGCAAGCGTTGTAGCAGCAGGTCGGTCATGGCACCGAGCCGTACGTGAAAGCCGGGCACCGATAACAACTCCAGCGTTTTAAGTCCGGCCGTCATGGCAACGGGATTTCCTGAAAGCGTACCTGCTTGATAAATAGCGCCCAAAGGGGCAAGTTTTTCCATGATATCGCGACGGCCGCCAAACGCGCCCACCGGCATGCCGCCACCGATGATTTTGCCAAGTGTCGTAATATCGGGACGAACGCCATAGAGGGCTTGAGCACCCCCTAATGCGACGCGAAATCCGGTCATGACCTCGTCTAGGATCAATAATGCTCCGCTACGGTCACATTCCTCACGCAATGTTTGTAAGAATCCTGCGCTCGGCACCACAAGGTTCATATTCCCGGCCACAGGTTCGACGATCACGCAGGCAATTTCGTCGCCAATTTTCTTAAAAGTTTCGCGTACTTGTTCGGAGTCATTATAAGTGAGGGTGACAGTGTGCTTAGCGAGCGCCTGAGGCACGCCGGGCGAGGTGGGGACGCCGAGGGTTAGCGCGCCTGATCCGGCTTTAATCAGCAAGGAGTCGGAATGTCCGTGGTAACAGCCTTCAAATTTAACAATAGTGTCACGGCCGGTGAAGCCGCGTGCGAGGCGTAAAGCGCTCATTGTCGCCTCGGTGCCTGAACTGACAAAGCGCACTAATTCAATCGAGGGCATGATCTCCGTCACCCGACGCGCAAGCATGGTCTCCAATTCGGTGGGCGCACCAAAACTCAAACCATCGGCGGCCACTGCTTGAACAGCCGCGATCACTTGCGGGTGCGCATGGCCCAGAATCATCGGACCCCATGAGCCGACGTAATCGATGAATTGGCGACCGTCAGCCGCGATGGTGTACGGGCCTGTAGCTTTTTTAAAGAAAATGGGTTCGCCGCCCACGCTACGAAATGCGCGTACCGGTGAATTGACTCCGCCTGGAATATATTTGCAGGCTTCCGTATATAGGCTCAAACC
>JAYVYN010000177.1:0-3043 GCA_043784265.1 Gammaproteobacteria bacterium
ACCGATCTTATCTGGACCGCCGTACCGCAAATCGAGATCTTCAGTATTGATACCGGACGCTTATATCCGGAGACCTACGAGCTTATTGGACGCCTACAACAGCACTACGGCCGGGCGCTTCGAATTTACTACCCGGAAACACCGCAACTAGAGGGCTGGGTAGCCGAAAATGGCATAAACGGATTTCGCGAAGGCCTGGAGCAACGGCGTAACTGCTGTTCCATTCGCAAAGTCGAACCCTTCAGGCGTGCCATTTCCGGGCATGATGCCTGGGTGACCGGTATTCGCCGCGATCAATCAGCGAGCCGTGCGTTTGCCGCTCCAGTCGAGTGGGATGGCGAATACGGACTACACAAGATTAGTCCCCTGCTCGATTGGAGCAAAAAAGATATCACCGACTACATCGCCAAAAAAGCTCTCCCGTACAACAGCTTGCACGATAAAGGTTTTCCCAGTATCGGCTGCGCCCCCTGCACCCGCGCGGTGCCCTCCGGTGAAGATGAACGCTCAGGTCGCTGGTGGTGGGAACGTGCTGAATCACGCGAATGTGGGCTTCACCCCCGACGCCAGGCTCACGCGCTCGCGGTTCCACGACAATCGCTATCGCAACACTAGGGGTAGTGGTAGCGACCGTCCACGCTAACAGAAAGAAGTTGAGTTTTCAGTCCGCATGCACGGCGCAGCCTGCAAAATCACGTGGTCACAAGATTTGAGTTCATTGCGCTGAGGCGCTTGAGTGCTGCCTTAAACCCTCGCGCGTAAGAAGCGTGCAATACCAGCGCGGCAGCAAGGACTGTAGTGATGCCAATGCATGCATACACCACAAGCTGGCCTTGGGCGAGACCCGACGGCAAGGTGCCCGCCACTAAAATCAATGCGATAGGGGCCAGCGTGGCTACCGCTGCAATTGCGCGGGCAACGAAGACGTCTTGGTTGTGAGTGGTAGTCATAAAAAATCTCCTATTCATTTGTCTTTTAACGGGTCAGCGAATCAAATTCTCTACTAATCGATGTAAAACGCAGTTATCCAGATGTAAAGTTATGCAAGCATTGACGTAAATTTTCTAGGTCCCCCATTCTGACGTTGCTGCGCACTGACTTCATTCGGTTCTTTACAATGATTTACACTCCCTTACCGGCCTTTACGATCGGCCCAACTAGCGATCCGCGCCTATAATGGGTGATGCTGCCCACTACCGCTCCCGTGTCCTCTTCTGTACTTCTTATCGATGACGATGAGGAACTGGTGGATTTGTTGAAGAATTACCTGGAGCGCGAAGGTTTTTTCGTCGGTATTGCCGAGGATGGAGAATCGGGTGTTCACGAGGCCCTGTCAGGGCGCTATGCGATCGCCGTAGTCGATATGATGATGCCACGCAAGAACGGTATTGAGGCTCTCATGGCTATTCGTGCCCACGGCAATATGCCGGTCATCATGTTAACCGCCAAGGGGGACGACACGGATAGGATCGTGGGCCTGGAAATTGGCGCGGACGACTATATTCCAAAACCCTGCACACCGCGTGAATTGACGGCGAGAATTCGCGCGGTATTGCGACGCACATTGCCAAGTGAGAACACGGCTGATTCTGCTGGCGTGATCAATGCCGGCGCACTAATACTCGACCCACAACGCCGGGTGGTTCATTGGAATGGTATGCCGATTGATTTCACCAGTACCGAATTTAATTTGTTAGAATTATTGGCTCGCAGTATAGGTACTCCAGTCAGTAAAAATATTCTCTCAGAGCAGGGATTAGGTCGGAGGTTGGCCGCTTTCGATCGCAGCGTTGACGTCCACATGAGCAGTATCCGGCAAAAAATAGGCCAGCTGACGGATGGCCGATCGTGCATTTTGACCGTTTACCGCTTGGGATATCAGCTGATTCCCGAATGAGCTTGCGACTAAAACCCCCTGCCGCAAAGCCCATAGGACGTTTGTTTTGGAAGTTCTTTGGGTTAATTGTATTTGTGCAGATGGGTTCCGATCTGGCGATGCGCTTAATGTTTTCGGCGCGTCATTCAGTTGCCGCGATGCCTCCACACGCTCAATCGCTACCGATTATGCTTGAACCCTTTGAGGCTGACATTTTGGCAAGTCTCATCTGTGCTGCGCTGCTGGCGTGGCTACTCTCCAAACCCATTCGAAGCTTGCGCTCAGCACTATCTGAAGCAGCCGGCGGTAATCTCGATGTGCGCATCGCAGATCGCATGGGACCGGGAAACGATGAACTGCGAGATCTAGGGGCTGAGTTTGATCATATGTTGGCGCGCCTGAATTCTCTCATTGTCGCGCAACGCCGATTACTTAACGATGTGTCTCACGAAATACGCTCACCCATGGCGCGAATTCAAGCCGCAACTGGCTTGGCCAGCCAGCAACCCGAGCAGGCCTCAGCATTGATGGAACGTATTGAGCGAGAGTCGGTGCGAATAGACAAGCTTACGGGCGAGCTTTTGGCACTTTCGCGCCTGCAAGCTGATGTCGATCACAGCTTGAATGAAGAAATTGATCTGCGTGAATTGCTGTCGGTCATTATTGACGATGCGCAATTCGAGGCTCATGCCAAAGGGCGCGTCATGCAAGTGGGCGATCAAATCGATGGTGTGGTGAGAGGCAATGTCATTCTGTTACGCCGCGCGGTCGAGAACGTGTTGCGCAACGCCATTAAGTACAGCCCTCGTAATGGTAGCATCGCAGTTGAGACCAAAACCCATGCCGCCGGCTTGCTGGCAGTCATACTCGTACGTGATTCTGGGAAGGGGGTTCCGGAGAGCGATCTTGCCAGTATTTTTGACCCATTCTTTCGCAGCTCCACGCACACACGCAAAGAGGGTAATGGTTTAGGTTTAGCAATCGCGCAGCGGGTTATTGAAAACCACGGTGGTGCGATAAGTGCGTCAAACATGCCCGGCGGCGGGTTGTGCGTGAGAATTGAATTGCCGGCGCTACTGGGATAGATGAACTTATGCGGACAGCGGTGCTCGCATGCATCGCTAGGATAAGCTATGAATTACTTTCCCATGTTTTTCAATCTATCGG
>JAYVYN010000178.1:0-34514 GCA_043784265.1 Gammaproteobacteria bacterium
GATCCATTCAACGCTTTACTTTAAAATCGCGCTCAACATTGCTCACCACGGGTCGCAGCATCGGTCAACGCATTGGTGCGGGTCGTGCAAGAGTCATTACCGACGTGAAAGACATGTCTCGAGTGCAAGCCGGTGACGTGCTGGTGGCCGATATGACAGATCCGGATTGGGAGCCGGTCATGAAGCGTGCGGCAGCGATTGTCACTAATCGCGGCGGGCGGACCTGCCATGCTGCCATCATAGCGCGTGAGCTTGGCATCCCCGCAGTCGTAGGTTGTGGTACCGCCACCAGCGCGATCAAAGAAAATCAGGCGGTTACCGTGTCGTGCGCGGAAGGCGATACCGGCTATGTGTATGACGGCATGTTGGATTACGACCAGCGCACTATTGAAGTAGCGGCTATGCCTAGCATCCCCGTACGTATTATGATGAATGTGGGTAATCCTGATCGAGCTTTCGATTTCGCCGGAATTCCGCATAAAGGCGTCGGACTTGCTAGGCTTGAGTTCATAATCAATCGAATGATTGGTGTACATCCGCGCGCCCTATTAGAATTTGAAAGACAAAGTTCGCAAATAAAGGATGCCATCAACAAACAAATGGCAGGTTACGCAGATCCAGTGAGCTTTTATGTAGATAAATTGGCGGAAGGAATCTCGCAGATTGCTGCCGCTTTTTTCCCAGAACCAGTGATTGTGCGTTTATCGGATTTTAAATCCAATGAATACGCCAATCTTATTGGCGGCAAGCAATACGAGCCCCATGAGGAAAATCCCATGCTGGGATTTCGCGGCGCCTCGCGATACATAGACTTAAAATTTAGACCTTGTTTCGAACTAGAATGTCGTGCCTTAAAGCGGGCTCGCGAGCAGATGGGTCTGACCAACATTCAGGTCATGGTGCCGTTTGTGCGAACCTTAAGCGAGGCGCAGGCGGTCACACAGTTGCTCGCAGAGAACGGCTTAAAGCGCGGCGATCGGGGTCTTAAGCACATTATGATGTGTGAGTTACCCACCAACGCGATTCTAGCGGAACGCTATTTGGAATATTTTGATGGCATGTCGATTGGCTCCAACGACATGACACAGCTAGCATTAGGGTTAGACCGCGATTCAGCCGTAGTAGCAAAATTATTTGATGAACGTGACGAAGCGGTTAAAGCCCTCATGTCACTCGCCATAAAAGCCTGTAAGGCACAAGGAAAATACGTCGGCATTTGCGGTCAGGGACCCTCGGACCATCCGGAGCTGGCGCGCTGGTTGGTCGACCAAGGCATTGACAGTATTTCGCTCAATCCTGATACGGTAGTAGAAACCTGGATGTTTCTGGCGGGCGCAAAGCCGCTCTAGTAGCCACGCTGCTACAAGGATTGTAAGAAATGCTCTCGATAGTATTGCAGTTCGCGAATCGACTCGCGCACGTCATCAAGCGCTAAATGAGTTCCGGATTTTTTAAAATTACTGGCGACGCGCGGCGCCCAGCGTTGCGCCAACTCTTTAAGGGTACTAACGTCAAGATTGCGATAATGAAAGAATTTTTCAAGACTTGGCATATGGCGCGCCAAAAAACGCCGATCCTGACAAATACTATTGCCACAAATAGGTGATCGCCCCTTCTCAACCCAAGTTTGCAAGAACTCAAGAGTGCTCTCTTGCGCGCTATCCTCGTCAATCTCACTGTTTCTAACGCGCTCGCTTAAACCCGATCCTGCGTGTTGTTTGCGGTTCCAATCATCCATACCCAACAACACCGTGTCGCTCTGATGTATAGCGAAGACCGGGCCTTCCGCCAGCACATTTAAGTGTTTGTCGGTTACGATAGTTGCAATTTCAATGATTAGATCAGCGTCAGGGTTAAGTCCCGTCATTTCTAAATCGAGCCAAATTAGATTTTCAGGAGATTTCACAGCATGCCTTGGTGGTCTAAAGTCGCTATCCTAGCAGAGCGAACCTGCGGTCAGTAATATGAGCAATACGGGAGTCGTTCTCGCCAGTTACGGTCGCGGCGTGCTGGTACAAGCCGCTGGCGGTACACTGCACTGCGGTCTTATCGGACGCAAACTACGCATAGTATGCGGCGATCAAGTCACTTGGACGACCCAGGCGACCGCGGATACGCCGTCGGTTCAAAGCGTGGCTCCGCGCCGCAATCTCATAGAACGAATTGACGCTCGCGGACGAGCGGAACCCGTGGTCGCCAATATCGATAGGCTGGCCATTGTGGTGGCAGCGGAACCCTCACCTGACTGGTATCTCGTGGATCGCTACTGGGCCGGGGCAATCCTGAAGGATATTGAAGTTCTGTTGATTGTCAGTAAAGTGGATTTAGGTACCCAAAATCAACAATTAGAACTCGCTAATTACCAGCGTTTGAAACTACCGATTCTTGAGGTGTCGTCGCCCCATGCGATGGGCATTGATGAATTGCGCCTTGCGCTAACGAATAGTGTGACGTTATTAGTGGGGCAATCGGGAGTCGGAAAGTCGTCGCTGGTGAATGCTCTGATTCCGGAGGCGGCCGCACAGACGGCTGAGCTTACCCGCGACTCCGAGGGTCGTCACACCACCACAACGGCGCGTTGGTATCGATTGGGCGCGGACTCGGCAATCATTGATGCGCCGGGAGTGCGTGATTTTGCGCCGCCGGCTCGAATTGTTCGCGCAGCCGAGCGTGGCTTTATAGAAATTCATGCCTTGAGCGTTAAATGCCGATTTAATGATTGCCTACATCTAGAAGAGCCAGGCTGTGCGGTGCGGTTCGCGGTAGCACAAAACACTATTTCGCCGCGGCGCTACGAAAGCTATCGTCGCTTAAATCGACTCTTCCAGGAAATGGCGACTTAGGAAATGGCGACTTAGGAAACGGCGGTACGTCCGGCTAGGGCATGTGCGAGCGTGCCGCCATCGACATATTCTAACTCGCCACCCATAGGCACCCCGTGCGCGATGCGCGATGTGCGGATTCCCGCACGTAAGGCCATCTCGCCTAGATAGTGCGCGGTAGCTTGCCCTTCTACGGTCGAATTGGTCGCGAGAATTACTTCACGTACCTCTCCGTCCCTTAGCAAACCTTCAAATTCATCTAAACCAAGTTGGTCGGGCCCTATTCCATCTAAGGGTGATAGATGACCCATCAGTACAAAATAGCGACCGCGAAATCCACCTGACTGTTCAATCGCGACCACATCAGCCGGGGACTCAACCACGCACAACTGGGCGTCATCGCGCTGGGTCGAGGCACATATCATGCACAGTTCGCTTTCAGTCAACATACGGCAACGCCGACAATGGCCCACGTTATTGACGGCATCGGCCAAGGATTGGCTGAGCGCTCGACCGCCTTCGCGATCGCGTTCTAACAAATAAAAAGCCATACGCTGCGCGGACTTCGGTCCTACGCCCGGCAAGCATCGCAGTGATTCAATCAACCTTGCAAGGGTGGGTGTATATTTCATCAAAAACTAGAACGGCAATTTTATGCCCGGAGGCAACCGCAATCCAGACATCAATCCGGAGTACTGTTCAGAAGTAAGGGCGGCGATCTTGCGATGCGCGTCATTAAAAGCAGCCACTAACAAATCCTCAAGCATGTCTTTATCTTCACCTAGCAATTTAGGTTCAATTGTAATTTTTTTGACCTCGTGATGTCCATTAAGCAGTACCCGTACCATACCCGCTCCGGCTTCACCACTGACCTCAAGATTAACCAATTCGGCTTGCGCCTTCTTCATGGTCTCCTGCATTTCTTGCGCTTGCCGCATCAAATTCCCAAGCCCGCCTTTCATCATCTTGTATTGCTCCTCAGCTAATTTCCAGGTTTGACCGAGGTAATATCCACCTCGGCACCAAAACGTTCGCGCAAGCTCTTAACGCTCGGATCATCATCAAATGCGCTCGACGCGCGGCTGACTTTCTCTTGCTCAGCCACCAATCGCTGTCGTGCGGGTGTCGCTAATTGTGTTTTTAATTCGAATGCAATCCGAATGGGATGCCCGACGTATTTCGATAATGCCTGCACTAGTTTATCTTCGATTTGTGAGCTACGCCGATCGCCCGCTGCGGCATCTAAGCGCAGCGTTAGCAAATTATGCTCGAACGAGGCGGGTACGCAATTAAGCGCAAATTGACGCACCATACCGGATAAATTCGCCGCATCGACCACCGTAGGCCAGGCTCTCAAGTCGATGACTCCGGATGCCGGCACGGCGCGAGGCGCCGCTACTTGGGTAACCGAGCTAGGGGTTATTGCGCTAAGTGGCTTCGCGCTAAGTGACTTCGCGCTAAGTGACTTCGCTTCTGGGCCAGGGGCACTCGGCGCGCCATCGGGGCGAAATGCCAGCATCCGTAGCAAACTCATTTCAAACCCTAAGCGCGGTTCCGGTGCCATGCTTAAATCACGCCGCCCGCTTATCGCGATCTGATAATAAAGTTGCACATCCTCAGGGGTTATAAGCTTCGCTAAACGCGCTAGCGCTTGGGCGTCGAACTCCTCGTCACCCGCAACCGCTCCAGGCACGATTTGCACAATCGCAATTCGCTGCAAAAATGCGGCGACCTCTACCAGAGCGCGGTCATAATCAGGGGAGCTGCGATCCAGCGATTCCACCTCCGCCAATAATTCCGAACCATCCTGGCGAGCCAGAGCCTCGACTAACCTCTGAACATGACCACGATCAATGGTACCCAACATCAATCGCGTGCTCTCTTCACTTAAAAGTCCGCCACCAAAAGCAATCAATTGATCCATCAAACTTAAGGCATCACGCATGCTACCGTCCGCCGCGCGTGCTAGTAATCCGATCGCAGCCGGTTCGAACTCAAGTTTTTCAGCGGCGGCTATAAATTTCAAGCGTTCGCCGATAAGATTCGCAGATAGCCGTTTCAGGCCAAACTGCAAACAGCGCGACAGCACAGTTACAGGTAATTTTTGTGGATCCGTGGTCGCCAACAAGAACTTCACGTGCGGCGGTGGTTCTTCAAGAGTTTTTAATAGCGCGTTAAAAGAATGATTCGATAACATATGAACTTCATCGATCAGATATACCTTGTAGCGACCACGGCTCGGTGAATACTGAACGTTATCTAGCAGATCTCGAGTATCATCAACCTTAGTACGCGAGGCGGCATCGACCTCGATCAAATCCACAAACCTGCCTTCATCAATTTCCCGACAGGCAGAACATATTCCGCAAGGATTAGCGCTGACACCGGTGTCACAATTTAGCGACTTCGCGAGGATACGAGCGACGGTTGTTTTACCGACGCCGCGCGTTCCGGTAAACAAAAATGCGTGGTGCACTTTATTGCTATCTAGAGCATTACCCAATGCCCGCAACACATGTTCTTGCCCCACCATTTCGGAGAACCGTTTGGGACGCCATTTGCGCGCTAGTACGATATAACTCATAAATAAGTTTTGCTATTCAAGGAGGCGGCCCGCGTCAGCATAGACTTCGGCGCCCGACTATGCCTCTACCGCTGCTCCCTTCCGGGCCTGACGGGGTTCGTGGCAAGTCGTCGCGAAGCTGCAAACGCGAGCCACCATAGACTAGGGAGGCTCGTGAAATCGATAATTGGCGGAGAGGGAGGGATTCGAACCCTCGAACACCTTTTAGGATGTTACTCACTTTCCAGGCGAGCGCCTTCGACCACTCGGCCACCTCTCCACTTTACTCAAACAAACCAATTGCCGCGCGCAAGAGTACCGGAGCGCACCTCTGTGATCAAATCTATCCGGCAGCTTTATTAGTTGGTGCCGCTTTATAGCGCGGCGGCTGGTCCAAACAGGCATCCTTAAGCCCGGCAGCGGCAGCTGCAACCGCATCAGCCGCTGGTATAGCGAGCGCGGCCTGGGTATTAGGCGAGTCCAGACCTGAGGGTACCTTTAAGGGCGCCAGTTGGCGTGCGCGCTGGTATTCCTGATGAGCATGGCAATCGGCCACTAACGAGTGACAACCGCCCAACAAGCCAAAACCAAAAACTCCAACCATTAATCGAACCATCATGCTGCTTGATCCTTCATATCTATTCCGGCTGCGCCCATTGCGCGCAACACTGTTTCTGAGTGCATAGCCATCATTTCGACTAGCGGCAAACGCATTCCGTTCCCAATAAGCCCCATTTTCGCTAGCGCCCATTTCACAGGAATGGGATTTGCTTCTACAAATAGGTCCCGATGCAAAGGTTGTAAAGTAAGGTCAAGCGCACGCGCTTTGGCCCAATCGCCCTGCAGCGCTGCGGCAAAAATCTCATGCATCCGGCGCGGTGCCACATTAGCCGACACCGAAATAACGCCCCGAGCACCCGCCGTCATCAAATCGAGCGCTGTGGCATCGTCGCCTGACAAAACCGTAAATCCAACCCTAGACTCGGCCAACACCTCACGCGCACGCTGCATAGAGCCACCGGCCTCCTTAAGCGCCACAATTTTTGGATGCCTGCTTAGTCGAGAGACCGTCCCTGGCAAAAGATCCACAGCGGTCCTATTGGGCACATTGTACAGAATTACCGGGACTTTCGAGGCTTCCGCCGCTGCCATAAAATGCTGAAATAGCCCCTCTTGGGGTGGCTTATTATAGTAAGGGGTCACAAGCATCACAGCATCTACCCCCAATTCGGACAAACTGGACGTGCGGGCCACGGTAGCGGCCGTGTCATTAGTCCCGGAACCTACAATTACGGGCATTTTGCCTCGACAGCGCTGTACCGCGCGGCGACACAAAAGAGCAATTTCCTCCAGACTCAATACGGGAGATTCCCCAGTAGTCCCGCCCACAATTAAGCCGTCGCTCCCCTCGTGCAAATGGAAGTCCAACAAACGATCCCAGGCGGGCCAGTCCAAACCACCTTCCGAGGTCATGGGGGTCACCACGGCTACCAGACTTCCAGAAAACATGAGTCAACTCCCCCAATTGTTACGATATAACACTACCTTAATGGCGAGACAGGCACCCTGGCAAGCATCCACAGGGTAGAATTTACAGCAATGAAACAACATATTGTAATTTCTGCGGTGGGCAGCGACCGAGTCGGCATGGTCCACGAGTTATCCAAAGCAGTCGCCGACTGTGGCGGCAGCATCAGCGAAAGCCGTATGACAGCATTAGGTAGCGAATTTGCCATGCTGCTGCTAGTCAACGGCAACTGGCATACGCTCGCCAAACTGGAGGGCGAATTCAAAAAGCTCGCCGATGCCAGTGGTATAAATATACAGGTAAGGCGCACTGAGGCTCGTGCCGCACGCGTCGACATGCTGCCCTACTCCATCGACGTCGTATGTCTCGACCAAACCGGCATTGTCGCGGGTTTAAGTGGATTCTTCTCCCAGCGCGGAGTCGAAATCGCTGAATTGTCGACTAGGTCCTATGCGGCCGCTCACACCGGCGCCCCCATGTTCTCGCTTCAAGTCATTGTGAGTGTGCCGAGTCGCCTGCATATTGGCGTGATACGTGAAGAATTTATGGATTTTTGCGATCATTTGAACTTGGACGCGATTTTTGAACCGGTCAAGAACTAACATTCAATGAGCAAATTGCTAGTGGGTAAAAAAGCCCCTAATTTTGAATTGCTGGGCACCGCTGGCCGTTGGTCCCTAAAAACAAGCGCCGGTAGCCCGGTAGTATTGTATTTTTATCCGCGCGATAACACGCCGGGCTGCACTCAGGAAGGAGCGGACTTTTCAGCTTTGTTCGCCGCATTCAAACGCGCTAAAACCTCAGTCCTGGGTATTTCCGCCGATAGCATCGAAGCGCATGAAAAATTCAAGCAAAAAATGGCATTCCCGTTTGACCTATTAAGTGACCCCGACAAAGCGGTATGCACGCAGTATGACGTCATTCAAGAAAAGAGCATGTACGGAAAGAAATACTTGGGCATAGAACGCAGTACTTTTTTAATCGACGCCGACGGCGTGCTACGCAAGGCTTGGCGCAAGGTGCGAGTGAAGGACCACGCGGCGGAGGTACTAGCGGCGGTGATGGCTCTGTGAAGCTTAATCAGGCGGCGATCCACCGGCGTATATTCGTGCTCGACACCAACGTCCTCATGCATGACCCGACCGCCATTTTTCGCTTTGAAGAGCATGATATTTACATCCCAATGACGGTGCTCGAAGAGTTGGACGCGGGGAAAAAAGGCCTCACGGAAGCTGCTCGCAATGTTCGACAGGTAAGTCGTTTCTTGGACGGTCTCATCCAAGGAGCTAGCAAGGCGCAAATTGATCGCGGGTTGGCGCTACCGACCGCACTCAGTGTGTCGACCAATAAGGGTAAACCGGCGCCGAGTGGGCGGCTATTTTTTCAAACAGCCCTACTAGAATCGACCTTGCCCGCTAGTCTGCCAGGACACGGGGCCGATAATGCGATCCTGGCCAATACCCTCGCGCTACAAAAGAAATTTACAAAAGCCCGAGTTACCCTGGTTTCGAAAGACATTAATCTTCGCATTAAGGCCTCCATTGTAGGAGTACACGCTGAGGATTATTCCAGTGATAAGACTATAGAAGATGCTGATTTACTTGCCAGTGGAACTCAGGCACTAGCTGCTAATTTCTGGGACAAACATGGTAAAGGCATGGAGTCTTGGCAACAAAATAGTCGTACATTTTATAGGTTGCACGGTCCGCTGGTTAAAGAATGGAGCGTAAATCAATTTGTCTATGATCCCCACGAAAAAGGCATTGAAGCAATCGTCCGCAAAGTCGAAACAGATGCAGCCGTACTACAGCTCACGATCGACTATCACACCGAACGCAATAATGTATGGGGAGTCAATTCACGCAACCGCGAACAAAATATGGCCTTGAATTTGTTAATGGACCCGGACATCGACTTCGTAACAGTATTGGGGCCCGCAGGGACAGGTAAGACATTGTTGACGTTGGCAGCGGCGCTTGCGCAAACTCTGGATCATAATCGCTATAGCGAAATTATTATGACGCGCGTCACTATTCCTTTGGGCGAAGATATCGGGTTTTTGCCCGGCACCGAGGAAGAGAAAATGGAGCCGTGGATGGGAGCTTTAATGGATAATCTAGAAGTACTAACCCAGAACCAATCCGGGGGTACCTGGGGCCGTGGTGCTACCAGTGATCTGTTACGTCACCGTATCAAAATTAAATCGCTTAACTTCATGCGCGGCCGAACATTTCTAAACCGGTTTATCATTATTGATGAGGCGCAAAACCTTACGCCCAAACAAATGAAAGCCTTAGTCACTCGCGCAGGACCCGGCACCAAAATGGTGTGCCTCGGCAACATCGCGCAGATAGACACGCCTTATTTGACTGAAACCACCTCGGGCCTTACGTATGTGGTTAACCGATTTTATGGGTGGGCGTATTCAGGGCACATCACTTTAAAACGTGGCGAACGCTCGCGGTTAGCTGACTACGCCTCGGATACTCTGTGATTTTACTCCCCTCAATCGAACTTAATTCGCGCAAGGGTACTCCAATGTATTTTTGGGAGACTGCACCGTGTTGAAGTCGGCAGCCACCTTGATGGCAGGCGTAGCCCTCGGGATGTATGCCAGTATCGCTTGGGCTGGAACGGGCAATGGACCTCAAGACTTACCCGAGCTGGGCAGCCAGGCCAATGCCACGATATCACTTGAGGATGAATATCGTGTGGGTCTCATGATGGTACGCGGTATGCGTGATACCGGACAAATACTCGAAGATCCCGAAGTCAGTCAGTATATTCAAGAAATTGGGCATAGCCTGTCTAACCGCGCCGAAGAAGGCCAGCACCAGTTTTATTATTTCTTTGTTCGTGATCCCGCTATTAACGCCTTCGCCGTGCCGGGTGGGTTCATCGCAGTGAACAGCGGTTTAATGCTGTCGACTCACAATGAGGACGAACTGGCGGGCGTACTGGCGCACGAAACTGCGCACGTCACGCAGCGGCATATTGCAAGAGGGATTGTCGATCAGAGTCATGCCGGATTGATATCGACCGCCGCCATGCTAGCCGCTATTTTATTGGGCGCGACCGCCGGTCGAGGCTCTCCCGGGGCTATGGAGGGAGCCATTGTTGCAGCTCAAGGTGCTTCCATTCAACATCAAATTAATTACACGCGCTCGCAGGAGTTTGAGGCTGACCGGATCGGCATTGGTACCATGGTAAGTGCCGGATATGATCCATTAGGTATGCCGACATTCTTTGAAACTCTAAATCGCAACTCTCCCGATCCGAGCCGGATTAAAGCGATTGAATTTCTAATTGATCACCCGGTCACTTCCGACCGTATTGCCGAGTCCCGCAACCGTGCCGAACAAATCGGCCGCATTCACCACAGTGACTCATTAGGCTATACCTTGACGCGCGAACGCTTGCGCTCGTTAGTGGGAAACCCGCAAGATGCGCGCGACTATTACGCGACTTTAGTAAAAAACGGCTCGGGAACTAGCCCCGAAGAACGCTATGGCAAGGACATCGCCGACATCAATACTCGTAACCCAGCGGCAGCAATCAGCGATTTAACTGCTCTAGTGAAAGAATATCCAAAGGTAACACAGTACTACGGGGCATTGGGACAAGCCTTTCTTGCAAATGACCAGATGAAAGAATCGCAGGGCATACTCGATAAAGCCTTAGGATTGTTTCCGCGCAACATCCCTATTACCATTCGCCTTGCCGAAACCCTCATGCGTGAAGGTAACAATAAGCGCGCGCACTTAGTGTTACTCGATCTATTTAATGCCGTAGAACCTACTCCGGACCAGGCGCGATTGATTGCTAAAGCTGCTAATGCCGCTGGTGATATCGCCGATTCCTATTACTATATGTCGGATTTTTATATCATGAGCGGTGAACTCATGATGGCGTTGAACCAACTGCAACTCGCCTTAGAGCTACCGGGACTGAATCCCATTCAACGCGCGCGATTTAGCGCGTTGCTCCAAGAAGTGCGCGACGCCATGCCTAAGGATCACAAAAACAGTACTGCCGACGATCGCGGCGATCGTCATTAACGGAGATTTAGATGATATGTAAGGATTGGCAACGACTATTATTTACACTAGGTTTATCCTGCGTATTGAGCGCATGCGTGACTTTGTCACCCAACGCACCGCGCTCTAAGCAAGATCCACTGGAATCATGGAATCGTGGGGTTTATAAGTTTAACGACGTGATTGATCGAGGGGTCGCCAAACCCCTTGCACGCGGTTACGTGAAAGTGATTCCGAAACCGGCTCGTGTCGGGGTTAGCAATTTCTTTGCCAACCTCTCCACCCCAAAAGTCATGGTCAATGACTTATTACAGGGGAAGCTCAAAGCAGCCGCCAATGATTTAGGCAGGTTTGTTATGAACACCACTATTGGCCTTGCGGGCCTGTTAGATCCTGCTACGCGCGCGGGCCTTGACAGGAATGAGGCCGATTTCGGCCAAACCCTCGGGCGCTGGGGTGTGCACTCCGGCCCATTTCTTGAGCTGCCTATATTCGGTCCTTCGGATCTTCGTGATGCACCGAGCCGCTTCTTAGTAGATAGTCAGTTTAGTCCGCTGGTGCACCACGTGACCAATCCGCATCACTATTTGGTCAAAAATCGCTATGAAAAATGGGGTCTAAAAGGAATCGAGCTATTGGACAAACGCGCTGAATTGCTGGACTACGATGACACTCTTAAAAATATCTATGATCCATACGCTTTTATTCGTGACGCGTATCTTCAACGTCGAGCCTATATGATGGGTGGAAAGGGCAAAGAAGATGCATTGCCGGACCCCGATCTCGATGCGGACACTCCCCCATCGGACGCCCCAGCCGCTGTCGCTCCACAAAATTGAGCAGTGAGACTACCGTGGGAACAAGAATCGCGCCATCGGCCAGGTGACGGCGCCTGTTTGCGCCACGGTCGCCGCCATCAGCGAATCGAACACGCCACGGGTAACCACGCGTTTATCAGCCAGGTCGCGGTGGGCCGAGACGAAGGTGGTATCGATACTTAAGGCATGGTAAATCAGATACAGGACTGCCCCGTTTAGAACATTGAGCGCAATTCATGACCTTTGAAACTCGTGATAGTCATTATTTAGCAAATGGGCCGACGTAGGCAAACGATCCATCGTCCTCAGGGGGAAATATTAAGCGCCGGCAGTAACAATCCTTCCACTTCGCTGAGACGCGCAAGCTGTTGCAATTGATTCGGCATATTCTCATACCGAAGGGTTTTCCCCGCAGCATGAGCCACGCTAAGCCATTCAATCAGCAAGGCAAGCCCCGAGCTATCGCTGTGTCCTACCCCGGCCAGGTCCACCAGCGTAGCATCGCCCCGAGTAATAGCACTTCCGCCCACCGATAGCAGATCACCCACGGTGGTTAAATTTAAGGCACCCACCACCCGCGAGCGGGCGTCGCCCTGCACCTCGAAGGAGGCTTGATTTGAATCAGGAACGCTCAACCGCTTCCCTTAGCCTGGGGTCCAACCGCTTGGGCTTCCAGTCGCATAATCAATTCATCCAAGCCCTTCTGTTGAATCTCGGCAGCATAGTCAGTCTTGAAGCTTTTGAGGTAAGAAATACCGTCGATAACCACGTCATAGGCCTTCCAACCGGCTTCGGTTTTCCGCAATTGAAAAAATACCGGTACTTTTTCACCGCTGGAGCGTTTTACCTCGGTCCGAACCGTAGCTACCTTGTCGGCGGCATCCCCTTTATACGGAAGGATAATCAAACGGTCTGCGGTAAAACTCAAAAGCGCTGTACCGTAGTTGTGTAATAGTGAATGATAAAATCCGGCAATAAAGCGCTTGCGCTGCTCAGCGGTTGCCGTATTCCAAGTTGGCCCCAAGACACGTCTTGCCGCGTACTCGGTATCAAATTTTGGCAGTAATACATTTCCGACCAAGTCATCCAACTTCGCGGGGTCTTTGGCGTACACAGGCCGGTTTGCATCAAGCTCTACCAACATGCGCTTCGCGGAATATTCGACCAACTCGTGAGGCCCCATCGCCGCAGTGTCTAGCGTCGAACCGGCTTTACCAACAGTGCCCGCGCCATCAGTAGCGATTGAACCGACGGCGGAGCCAATGCCCCCCCCAACCAACGTAGCGACCAACGCCGTAGTCAGGACTGCAAAAAATAGATGTTTTTTCATTTCGACTTCTCCGTAACATGGGTGGCGTCCGTCTTGAAGGGATCCAAACTGGTTCCACTCGTCGCACTTTTGCCAATATTCGCTACAAATTGACCAATTAAATTCTCAAGCACTATTGCTGACTGGGTCTGGTCAATTTGATCCTTATCCTTCAAAAAAGTTTCCGCACTGCCGGGACTTAAACCAATAAATTTTCCACCCAACAATCCTTGGGTAAAAATACTGGCATCACTATCACTCGGTATTTGGTTGTATTTAGCATCCAAACGCAGCGACACTACCGCCTTGTAGACCTTAGAGTCAAACTCAATTTTGGTCACGCGCCCCACCTCAACCCCTGAAATCGAAACCGGCGCGCCCACCTTAAGGTCGCCAATATTGTCGAATTTCGCCGTCACATCGAAATGCGGGGCATTACCGAATGAAATGCCACGACTCGTCGTTTGCGTGGTCAAAAAAAACAAGGCCGCAAAGCCTAGCAACACGAATAATCCTGTCCCCAAATTTAGAGTCCGCGACTTTTGCATATATTCAATCCTTTACAGAAACGCAGCTGTAATCAAATAGTCCAAAAACAATATTACGACCGCTGAGGTCACTACGGTGCTGGTAGTGGCCCGCCCTACCCCCTCAGCAGTCGGTGCCGCGTAATAGCCTTGATAAACCGCAATGGCGCTACAAGCGATACCAAACACGCAACTCTTAACAATGCCCTCAGTAATATCCACAATCGCAACCGACGCTCGCATCTGTGACCAGAAACTGCCCGAATCCACACCCATGATTTGGACACCCACTAATTGCGCTCCGTACAATCCAACCATGCTAAAAATGGCAGCGAGTAACGGCATTGCGATAACCCCGCCCAAAAATCGCGGAACCACTACTCTGCGTATGGGATCAATTGCCATCATTTCCATGGCCGATAACTGATCGGTAGCCTTCATAAGCCCCAGTTCAGATGTCAGCGCCGTCCCGGCTCTTCCGGCAAATAGAAGCGCAGTCACTACCGGCCCGAGCTCTTTAACTAGACCAATGGCGGCCGCGGTGCCCAGGGCCTCTTCCGAGCCAAATCGCTGCAATAGCTGATAACCCTGCAAGCCCAATACCATGCCGACAAAAAGGCCGGACAACATAATAATGACCAGCGACAATGCCCCTGAATTATAGGTTTGCTGCACAATCAGATCCATACGCAAAAACGCTCGCGGCGAATTGATCAATAAGCGGAATAAAAAACGCACCAAAGCGCCCGCCGCAATCAAGGACTCGGAAAGACTGTTCCACAATTCCTTAAACAAGTTTATGCCTCTTCACGAGCGAGTAATTGGTCAAAATAATCGGCGGCAGGGAAATGAAAAGGCACCGGACCATCAGCAAGTCCACCCATAAACTGCGCAACAATTTTTGATGGATTGGAATGCAATTCCTTAGGCGTGCCGTTAGCAACCACCTTGCCACCCGATAACAGCAATATCTGATCGGCCACCGATGAAATCTCCTTTACATCATGAGATACCACGATGCTAGTAAGACCTAGTACATCGTTTAAGCGACGTATTAAACGCAATATAACGCCCATGGATATCGGATCCAAGCCAACGAAAGGTTCATCGTAAATTAAGATCTCTGGATCCATGACAATGGCTCGCGCCAAAGCCACCCGTCGGTTCATGCCTCCTGACAACTCTGAGGGCATAAGTTCAGCCGCCCCCCGCAGGCCCACTGCTTGCAACTTGGTCAGGACCAGTTGCCGGATTAGGCGCTCCGGCAAATCGGTGTGCTCCCGCAAAGCAAACGCGACATTTTCAAACACACTCAAATCCGTCAAAAGGGCGCCGTTTTGAAAAAGCATTCCCATACGCTGCCGCAGTTTATATAGCGCTGCACGAGTCAACGACTGAATTTCCAAGCCAGTCACCTCAACTGAGCCACTATCTGCCAGTATCTGACCAGTAACCAAGCGCAGCAGTGTGGTCTTGCCGGTACCGCTAGGCCCCATAACCGCGGTTACTCGACCTCGTGGAATCACCATATCCAAGCCTTCAAAAATAGTTCGTCCTCCCACGGCATAGTTGAGGTTACGAATCTCTATGATGTTGGCTTGACTCATGGGTGAATCACCAGAACCGCCGAAGGTCGCCACAGATCTAGCCACAGGTTTAAAGTTTTTAGAATGGAGTATTTTCCATGGACAATTTGTAGACCCCAGTTGCGGCCAGACCGTTCAATTTAGCGCGTTTCAACAATGCCTTCTGAGCCGCGTCGACGCGCTCCCCTTTACCGCTCCAGCTCATTAAGACATCCTCTTGAAGAGCACGACCATAACTAAATGTCAGCGTCCACGGCAATTTTCCTGAAGCGTTCATTAAATTCAGGTGTAATGTCGCCTCAGCCGGCGTTTGGCCACCCGATAAAAACGCGATACCCGGGACCGCGCTCGGCACGTGCCGCCTCAAGCATCGAATTGTCGCGCCAGCAACTTCGTCAGGCGATGCCGATACTGAACATTGCTTGCCCGCGATTACCATGTTCGGTTTAAGTATCATCCCTTCCAGGTGAATCCGTGCCGCATACAAATGTGCAAAAACACTTTCTAAAACGCTTTCCGTCACTTGCTCGCAACGTTGTAGCGTATGACCGCCCTCCATCAATACCTCGGGTTCTACGATCGGAACAATTCCTGCTTCTTGACACAACGAAGCGTAGCGAGCAAGCGCCGCTGCGTTGGCGTCAACCGCATAGGTGCTAGGCCCACCTGCATCCATATTTAGCACGGCACGCCATTTCGCAAATCGAGCACCCAATCGATAATACTCAGCGAGGCGATCACGCAATCCATCGAGACCTTCAGTAATCGTATCACCCGGAAATTCTGGCAAAGCCTTTGCCCCCAAATCCACTTTAATACCGGGCACCATGTTGTGCTGAGCCAAATACACCGGGAAAGCCACACCTTCCCGGGTCTTTTGACGCAGCGTCTCGTCATACAAAATCACGCCGCTGATGTACTCGCCCACCCCGGACGCAGTAAATAATAATTCACGGTATGCGCGCCGATTCTCTTCGGTGGACTCCACCTTAATAGTATCGAATCGCTTTTTAAGCGTGCTATTACTCTCATCAGCCGCCAATATGCCCTTACCTCTGGATACCAAAGCCTGAGCAGTCGCGGTGAGTTCTTGTGTGTTCATAGGCGGGATCACTTTTTAGATTCTTTCACTTAAGTTCTCAATTGGGTAAGGATAACAAAATTAGCCGGTAACCGCCCTGCGGGTGGAAATTTGATCCAAATAGGACTAAACTAGTCCCACTTAGTTCTTTGGCTTGCTATCACACCCTAATTAGGGCACCGAGTTTATATGTTACGCATGGGAAAGCTTACGGATTATGCAACCGTGGTACTCGCAAGTTTAGCGCAGGAAGCCACGCGCCACCGCGCTGCTGCAGAACTCGCCGAACGCACTCATTTAAGTCGGCCGACCGTGAGCAAGGTGCTTAAAGAGTTACAGCGTGCGGGGATGGTGATCTCTTCGCAAGGATCGTTGGGGGGATACCGTCTCGCACGGGACCCTGGTGAAATCACTGCTGCACAAATTCTTGATGTCTTCGAAGGACCTATTGCCATCACGGAATGCAGCGGTGCCGCGAGTCAGTGTGGCATTGAACACCTCTGTCGAGTCAGTGGACCCTGGCAAAAAGTGAATTCAGCTATTCGCCGTGCTTTGGAAGAGGTAACTCTACATCAATTAGCGGGACTGGACTTGGCGAAGGGACGTATCCCTGAGCGGGCCGCGGAAAAAACAAAATCATTTGGAGTGCTCCGTGGCCAGTAAGCCCCAAGACATTGAGGCCCTAATTAGCCAAAAATATCAGCACGGATTCGTAACTGATATCGAATCGGACAGTTTTCCTGTTGGACTCGATGAAAATGTTGTGCGAGCGATTTCCAAAAAAAAGCGCGAACCTGAGTTCTTACTCAACTGGCGCCTCAAGGCATTCAAGCACTGGCAAACCCTAAAAGAACCAAACTGGGCTCATGTGCATTACAAGCCCATTGATTATCAAGATATCTCCTACTACTCGGCACCTCGGGCGCCAGCGAATGCCCCAAAAAGCCTGGATGAAGTAGATCCAAAGCTGCTCGCGACCTACGCCAAGTTAGGCATCCCCTTGCACGAACGCGCAAGGCTCGCCGGTGTCGCTGTGGACGCAGTGTTTGACAGCGTCTCGGTAGCCACTACCTTCAAAGACAAACTCGCAAAAGCGGGCGTCATATTTTGCTCATTTTCCGACGCAGTGCTCAATCACCCCGATTTGGTTGAACAGTACTTGGGGACAGTCGTACCCATTGGTGATAACTTTTTCGCGGCGCTCAATTCGGCTGTTTTTTCCGACGGTTCATTTGTGTACGTACCCAAAGGTGTGCGCTGCCCCATGGAGCTATCTACTTATTTTAGAATTAATGCCGCAAAAACCGGACAATTCGAGCGTACTCTGATTATTGCGGCGGAAGGTGCCACGGTCAGTTATCTAGAAGGGTGCACAGCACCGATGCGCGATGAAAATCAATTGCATGCCGCAGTGGTTGAGCTAGTGGCGCTGGATGATGCTCGAATTAAATATTCAACAGTACAGAATTGGTATCCCGGCGATGAGAATGGCGTCGGTGGAATTTATAATTTTGTTACCAAACGTGGTGAATGTCGGGGGCGTAACGCCAAGATTTCCTGGACTCAGGTGGAAACTGGGTCGGCCATTACATGGAAATACCCTAGCTGTATATTGCGGGGCGAGAACTCGGTGGGCGAATTCTATTCGGTAGCAGTGGCTAACAACTACCAACAGGCTGATACCGGCACCAAAATGATTCATATCGGCCGCAACTCGCGCAGCACTATTGTCTCAAAAGGCATTTCGGCTGGTCACGGCGAAAACACCTATCGCGGTTTAGTTAAAATACTGCCCAGCGCAATCGGTGCTCGAAATTTTACGCAGTGCGACTCTCTGCTCATGGGCTCGAATTGTGCCGCCCATACATTTCCCTACATGGAAGTTAAAAATACTAGCGCTACCGTAGAACACGAAGCAAGTACATCAAAAATAGGTGAAGACCAATTATTTTATTGTCTACAACGTGGCATTTCAGCTGAAGATGCAGTCAATATGATTGTAAATGGATTCTGCAAAGTGGTCTTCAAAGAATTGCCGATGGAATTTGCGGTCGAAGCGCAAAATCTTCTCGCCGTCAGCTTGGAAGGCGCGGTCGGCTAACGCATAGGAAAAAATCTTGTTAAAAATCTCGAATTTAAGCGCGCGCATAGGCGACAAAACCATCCTCAATGGAATCGACCTCGCGGTCAACGCAGGCGAAGTGCATGCCATTATGGGACCGAATGGGTCGGGCAAAAGTACCTTGGCGCAAGTTTTAGCGGGCCGCCCGGAATACGAAGTAACCGCAGGTACGGTGAGTTTTGACGGTCATGACTTACTGGCCTTATCCACCGAAGAGCGAGCCCGCGCGGGCCTATTTTTGGGCTTCCAATACCCGGTAGAAATCCCCGGGGTCAACAATGTCTACTTACTTAAAGCTGCATTAAATGCCAAACGCAAAGCCGCCGGAGAGCCAGAAGTCGACGCCTACGAGTTTCTCACGCTGATTAAGCAAAAAATGAAACTCATGCAAATGAGCGAGAGTTTTTTAACTCGTGGTGTGAACGAGGGATTTTCTGGTGGCGAGAAGAAACGTAACGAAATATTGCAAATGTTGGTCTTAGAGCCAAAATTAGCTATTCTCGACGAAACCGATTCTGGGCTTGATATCGACGCACTGAAGATTGTCGCAAGGGGTGTGAATAGTCTGCGAAGCCAAAATCGCGCCATTGTCCTGGTCACTCACTACCAACGATTACTTGACTATATTGTCCCCGATCATGTACATGTGCTATCCGGCGGTCGAATCCTGAAATCAGGCGACAAATCGCTAGCGCTTGAACTCGAGCGTCGCGGTTATGATTGGGTGCGAGAGAGCGCTGCGGCATGATGGTAAGTTCGGCTATGCGCTCATTTGAAGAGCAATGGCAACGACGCAGCGTCGATCCCATTCGCAACGCCGGGCCCATTCACGGTTTGCGAGAACAAGCCATGCGACGGTTCGTAAGCCTCGGGTTACCCTCCGCTCGCGACGAGAGTTGGCGTCATACTAATCTGCGCCAATTGGCTGCTTCGCATTTTGTGGATGCACCTGATGTGCCCTTCACATCTGGCGCTGGCAGCGCCGAACTTTCCTGGCTGGCTGCTAGCGGCATACCTACCATCCTTATGGTCAATGGTTACCCTCAGCTTGCCACACTCGATCAGCGATTCTTTAGTGGAATTTCGATTAATAGCCTTGAAAGAATCGCGAAAACAAACCCCGAAACTTTGCTAAAGTTTTTTCAACCCTTGTCCGACTTAGAACAACGACGCTGGCTACTGCTCAATAATGCACTGTGCGTCGACGGGTTACATTTAAAAATAGCTGAAAAAGTAAGCGCTCCCGTACTAATTATTCACGTCTCCAGCGGCAATACGCTGTCCGGCGCAACTGCACCTGTCAGTAACTATCCACGCGTCATCATCGAAGCAGCTAACAACTCGACTGCGACCATCATCGAACATCACGTGGGAGTGAGTCGACAAAGCGTATTTTCAAATTCCGTGACCCATCTGGCCGTTGGCGATAACTCTAAAATCGAGCATTATCGAATTTTCTCAACCGAATCCAATACCAGCCATATTGATAGCTTAGACATTCGCCTCGGTCGGGATAGTCATTGCCAACAATTCACGATTGTCTTAGGCGGCGGGCTAGTTCGTACCAATTTAGAAGCCGAACTCAACCAAGCAGGCGCCACGCTAGACAATTACTCGCTTCTGGTAGGGCATGCGAGTAGACACATCGATTGCGTCAATGTAGCGCGGCACAATGCACCCAATACCACCAGTAAACAAACGGCTCGTGCCATCGCCAGCGACGAAAGTCGGGTCATAATTAATAGTAAGGTCGTGGTCGAAGTCGGCGCGCAACATTCCGACTCACAGCAGTCCTGCCGTGGCTTACTGTTATCGCCTAAGGCTGAAATTGATACCCGGCCACAATTGGAAATTCACACCGATGAAGTTAAGTGTGCGCACGGTGCGACCACCGGCCGGCTGGATCCCGATATGCTGTTTTATATGCTATCTCGGGGCCTTGATCGCAACACCGCTCAAAGCCTCTTGGTATATGCTTTTCTCGCCGACGTGTTAACAGGCATGTCGGTTGCCGGGGCTCGATCAGCGATTGAAAATGTGCTGGTCAGCCAATTGCCAAATTCACAATTGTTACGGGAATTTCAATGACTTTTTCTTTATCAGGGATCCGGCAGGAGTTTCCAGCGCTAGCCCGTGTCATACACGGCAAACCATTAGCTTACTTGGACAGCGGCGCCTCAGCCCAACGACACAATAGTGTCATCGACGCGGTCAATGATTATGAGCGAAATCATCATGCCAACATTCATCGGGGTGTTCATACCTTGAGCGAAGAAGCTACTGAGCTGTATGAAAGTGCACGTGAGCGCATGGTGAAATTCTTGGGCGCCAAGTCTTCGCGTGAAATTATATTTACGCGAGGCACTACCGAGGCGATCAATCTGGTGGCGCAAAGCTACGCAAGACCGCTACTCAAGGTGAATGATGAAATTCTAATCACTCACTTAGAACATCATGCCAATATCGTACCGTGGCAAATGGTCTGCGAACAGACTGGCGCAAAGCTCGTTGTCGTGCCTATGGATTCGCAGGGCGAGATCCATCTTGAGGCAGCAATAGCGCTCATGGGGCCGCGCACACGCATATTTGCTTTTGCGCATGTCTCCAATGCGCTAGGCACGGTATTGCCAATAAAAAAACTAATTGAAGCTGCGAAAGCTCGCGGCATCACCACCCTAATTGACGGCGCACAAGCCATTGCACATTTTCCCGTCAACGTACAAGCACTCGGCTGTGATTTCTATGTATTTTCCGGTCACAAAATGTTCGCCCCGACCGGCACGGGAGTGCTGTACGGACGCGAAGCCCTATTAGAAATGATGCCTCCCTGGCAAGGCGGCGGCGACATGATTTTGACGGTGAGTTTTACAAAAACCACATACAACGGTTTACCTAATAAATTTGAAGCGGGAACTCCTAATATTTCCGGTGTAATCGGTTTAGGAGCGGCCGTTGATTTTCTCAACAGTCTCGACCGCGATGCCGCGCATGCCCACGAAACCGCGCTTTTAGAGCATGCGACTGACTGCCTAGGGAAAATTCCCGGCCTCAAGATTATTGGTACGGCCACGAATAAAGCCAGCTTAGTGTCTTTTCTGGTTGAAGGTGTGCACCCGCATGATCTTGGAACTATTCTTAATGAAGAGGGTATCGCGATACGTGCCGGCCACCACTGCGCCATGCCCGTGATGGAATACTTTAAGGTACCCGCCACCGCTCGGGCATCATTTGCCTTCTACAATACGCTTGAGGAAATTGACCGTTTGGGCGGCGCTATCGAGCATGCCGTCAAGATTTTTTCCTGAATAGGACTATGTATGGACCTACAAGATCTATATCGCGACGTCATTCTTGACCACAATCGTAAACCGCGTAACTTTGGACCGCTTGAACCTGCCGACGCCAGCCTTGAGGGCTTTAATCCTCTATGCGGCGATCGTCTTACTTTGCGTCTAAAATTCGCGGGAGAACTCATCTCTGACATTCGATTTGAAGGTCAAGGATGCGCTATCTCCACCGCCTCGACCTCATTGATGACTGAGGCGGTCAAGGGGAAGACTCGCGATCAGGCACTCGTATTATTTGAACGCGTTCATGCGCTATTGACCAATGACGCCGCTAACGCGGATGAACTGGGGAAATTAGCGGCCCTTTCAGGGGTACGCGAGTATCCCGCTCGGGTCAAGTGCGCAAGTCTGTGCTGGCATACGCTAGTATCGGCTTTACGTCCACCCGCTTCCACCGAGTAATTTTAGAGTTATGTACTCGCATGATAATGAAGCCTTTGTAGTACACCGCGAAATCAAAGCGGTCGCAATTCCAGCAGGTGTGGAAGTTAATCTCAAAATTGGCGCGGTGGGTTACATCACGCAAGCCCTGGGAGGCAGCTTTACGGTCTATATCGACGGTAATCTCTTTAGAATTGCTGGGTCGGATGCGGATGCCATCGGAAAGACTGCGGCTAGCGCGCCCGAAGTTCCGCCGGGTGCTTCTGAGGATGATTTCAAGAGCATCATATGGCAACAACTCAAAACCTGTTACGATCCGGAAATTCCAGTCAACATTGTAGACCTCGGCTTAATTTATGCCTGTGATATCAGCAAAAACGCCGATGCTTCGCGCACTGTGGACATTAAAATGACGCTCACCGCACCAGGCTGCGGCATGGGTGAAGTTTTGGTGCAGGATGTTCGTGACAAAGTACAAATCGTGGCTTCAGTGACCCACGCCAACGTAGAGCTGGTATTCGATCCACCCTGGAACCAATCCATGATGTCGGACGCCGCCCGCTTACAGACCGGTATGATGTAAAGCCGCAATGACTTCTCGCCGTCTGACCCTGCTGCGCCACGGCCAGGCGCAACCCATCGACACCTGCGATGAGGATTTTGAACGCAGCCTCACGCATCGCGGCGCAATAGAAGCAGAAGAGATGGGTAAGCGCCTACGCCTACGTAGCTTGGTCCCGGATCTTATTTTAGTGAGCCCCTCCGAGCGGACCTGGGCTACCGCAGAAATAATCGCCAATTTTAGTGAATGTGATGCAAAGCAAATCCAATGCGCGCGGGAACTCTACTTAGCCAGCGCTGAGAGTATCTGGCGCCTGATCCAAAGGCTACCGGCTGGCGCTCACCATGTGCTCGTATGCGGTCACAATCCAGGCCTCAGCCATTTAGCGAGTCGACTTGGGCCCAAACCGCAAAATCGAGATTTGCCCACTGCGGGGCTGGCGACCGCAGAATGGAGCGGCATCAGTTGGGAGCAACTAACCCCTGAGACCGCACAACTCTGTGATCTCGACGATCCAGAAAGCTTGGCCGATTTATGGGTTTAGATTTGATCGCGCTGTAGTTTCATCAACAAGCGTCGATCGCGTTTATCAGGTCGAACCGGCGGTCTAGGTCGTGTCAGCTGCGCCAGACGATGTTGTTCCCGGAATAACGCTCGTCGGTTGAGACTCGCAGGCGTCTCCAGATACTGAGCGCTAGCCTCGGTCGCTGAACCGCGTCGATGTGGCAGTCCCAAAACACTGAACTCGGCCGTAACCCCCTGTAACGATACCGTAATCTGATCGTCAATCCGCACGCGATGGGCCGGTTTGACACGCGCCGCGTTCAAATGTACTTTGCCGCCGTCAATCGCTTCGGTCGCGAGCCGCCGCGTTTTGTAAAACCGAGCAAACCAAAGCCATCGATCCAAGCGATGTTCCACTATAATATCCCTATGAAAACTTTTCGTGAGCGACTCAAGGAAGACGCCCAAGCACTTGAGGGCGCCGGATTACTCAAGCGTGAACTGGTCATCGGCTCAGCACAAGGTCCGGTAATTACTCTGGCTGATGGACGCGAAATGATTAATTTGTGCGCCAATAACTATTTGGGTCTCGCCAATCACCCCGATATTATAAGCGCTGCGCACCGAGCGCTGGATAAATTTGGTTACGGCGCAGCCTCGGTTCGGTTTATTTGCGGCACTATGAGCGTACATCGGGAACTTGAGCAACGACTGAGCAGCTATCTAGGTATGCAGGACACGATTCTGTACTCTTCGTGCTTCGATGCTAACGGTGGATTATTTGAAACCTTGCTCGATGAAAAAGACGCCATCATTAGTGACTCGCTCAATCACGCCAGCATCATTGACGGTATTCGTTTGTGCAAGGCCAAGCGCCTTCGCTATTCCAACAATGATATGAATGAACTTGAGCATTGCTTACAACAGTGCGCCGATGCGCGGGTACGTTTGATAGCCACAGATGGCGTGTTTTCGATGGACGGATCAATCGCAAAATTGCGTGATATATGCGATCTGGCTGAGCGCTTCAATGCGCTAGTCATGGTTGACGATTCACACGCCACTGGTTTTATGGGTAAGCAAGGCCGCGGATCTCATGAATTCTGTGATGTGATGCAACGCGTCGACATCCTCACCGGAACACTCGGCAAAGCGTTGGGCGGAGCTAGCGGCGGCTATATCAGTGCCAGCCAAGACATTGTGGCGTGGCTACGTCAGCGATCACGCCCCTACCTTTTTTCCAATAGTATTGCGCCCATGGTGGCCGCCGGAACCATGCGTGCTTTGGATATTTTAGAGAGCACTGATACCTTACGTCAGCGACTGCACAGCAATGCGCGCTATTTTCGTGCTCAGATGCAGCAACTAGGCTTTTCGCTATTGCCGGGCGAACACCCTATAATCCCTATAATGTTGGGCGAGGCACCGCTAGCGGTGCACCTGGCTGAACTAGCCCAAGCGGCCGGCGTGTACGTGGTGGCATTTTCGTTCCCGGTGGTGCCGCATGGCAAGGCGCGTATCCGCACTCAAATGAATGCTGCGCACAGCATGCAACAATTAGATCATGTAATCACAATATTAAGCGGCGCTGCACGACAGCTTGGCGTTATATCTTAAGGAAAATGAATGAAAGCTCTAGTCAAAGCGCGTGCAGAACCCGGTATATGGATGCAGGACGTAGCGGAACCTAGTGTCGGCCATAACGACGTGCTTATTAAAATAAGACGTACGGCTATTTGTGGTACTGATATGCATATTTATAACTGGGACGCATGGGCGCAGAAAAGCGTACCGGTGCCCATGGCGATAGGTCATGAATACTGTGGTGAAATTGTAGAACTTGGCAGTGAAGTTCGCGGCTTGCAAGTGGGTGATCGCGTCTCGGGAGAAGGGCACATCACTTGCGGATTTTGCCGCAATTGTCGTGCGGGGCGCCGTCACTTATGCCGCAATACCTTAGGCGTTGGGGTGAATCGAGCGGGTGCGTTTGCCGAGTATCTGGCGATACCCGCCGCTAATGTATTCAAGCTCCCCGCTGCTATCGATGATGAGATCGCCGCCATTCTGGATCCTTTCGGCAATGCCACGCACACGGCTCTAGCGTTTACTGTGGTCGGCGAGGATGTGCTGATCACCGGCGCAGGCCCAATCGGCATTATGGCGGTAGCTATCGCACGCCATTGCGGTGCCAGACATGTGGTCATTACTGACGTCAATGATTATCGCCTAGAGATTGCAGCGACCCTAGGAGCCTCTAGGGTCGTCAACGTTAGTCGAGAGTCACTGGATAACGTCATGCGCGAGCTCGGCATGGAGGAAGGCTTTGACGTGGGCTTCGAGATGTCTGGCAATCCTACGGCGCTACGGGAGATGCTGCGCACTATGAATCACGGAGGTAGTATTTCATTACTTGGAATTCCACCCGGAGACACAGCGGTAGATTGGAATTTAATTATTTTTAAAGGACTGGTCATCAAGGGCATTTACGGACGGGAAATGTTCGAGACCTGGTACAAGATGTCCAGCATGCTACAAAGCGGCTTAAATATACGACCAGTGATTACTCATCGAATTGGAGTCCATGATTATCGCGATGGATTTGAAATCATGAATTCCGGAAAATCAACCAAAGTTATTTTAGACTGGTCGAGCCTCTAAGCACCTGACGCAGATCGCGTGGCTCTTGACACCAACAATAGGCGTATAACCCGCGCGGATCATTTAGACGGGCAATATCTGTTGCCTGTTTTAGGACCGGATCTAAAATCTCAACGATGCTACTAGCCCTAGGAAATAACCCGAGTGCATAGCCTACGCGCGAGACTTGTGAATGCAATTGCATGAGCAGCTGTTCGCGCAGCGAAAGATCGGTTTCGATATATTCCGTCTCATAATCGCTGCCGAGTTCCGCTAGTTTTGCGGCAGCTTCAGTCGCATCTTTGAGTCCACCCAGGTGATCGACCAGTCCGATACGTTGCGCGTCCACACCGGCCCATACCCGACCCTGAGCAATTCTATCCACATCTTCAACGGATTTTTTACGACCATCCGCAACACGTTGTATAAAAACAGAATAAGCATGCTCAACAGAATTCTGCAACAACTTACTCATTTCAGGCGAGATGCTGCGATCAAGACGCATAGAACCCGCTAGCGGCGTAGTCCCAATACCATCTACAGTGACGCCTAGCTTTGCGAGCGTACGCGCAAAGGTAGGCACCACCGAAAACACTCCTATTGACCCAGTGAGGGTGGTGGGACTCGCAAAAATTTGATTCGCAGCAGCCGCAATGTAGTAGCCCCCTGATGCCGCATACGTGCTCATGGAGACCACCACCGGTTTACCAGCTTTGCGCAAATTTTGTACTTCGCGCAAGATCTGCTCCGAGGCAAACATACTGCCACCGGGACTATCAACGCGCAGTACCACCGCCTTTACCGAATTATCGTGACGAGCCGAACGCAATACGTCGACCGTACTATCACCGCCGATGGTGCCCGGCGGTTGACGGCCATCGAGAATTTCGCCGGATGCCACGACAATTCCGACGCGCGCCGCGGATTTACTTTTCAACATCAGCTTCGACCTGACTGAGACCAAATATTGATTCAGTCCCACCGCATTGAACGAATGCGAATCTTCATCCTCGCCCACCAAACCCTTAAGTTCGTCGGCGACCTGGCGTCGACTCTTCAATGCGGTGACCAAACCCTTTTGCAAAGCAAGCTTGGCCGCATCGCCATTTACAGCGGCCAATGCGGCCGCTTGGTCTCCAATATATTCGCTCAGCGCTTTAATAGGCAAGGAGCGAGCTCTCGTGACATCCTGCTGATAGGAATTCCACAACGCATCCAGCCAAACAGTACTCTCTTGGCGCTCAGCTACAGACATTTCACTACGCGAATATTGATCGGTATAGCTTTTATAAGTACCCGCTCGGTAAATATTAACGTCCACCCCAAGCTTATCGATCGTATCTTTCAAAAACATACGGTAATAACTAAAGCCGGTAATTTCGATCGAGCCGAGAGGATCGAGATACACTTCGCCGGCCTGCGCAGCAAGATAATACTGATCTTGATCGAGAAAATCGGCAGCAACCACTACACGCTTACCGGAGGTGCGAAATTCACGCAGCGAGACAGCAATTTCTTGCAGCTTAGATAAGCCCGATTTATCCATCTGCGCCAAATCCAAAACAATCAATTTGATGCGCGAATCGTTCTTAGCTGCATCAATAGCGTCGGTGACGTCTTTCAGCAAAGTTTCAGGCGAGGGACCGCCCGACGCCTGACCAAAAGCGCGGCGCAAAGGGTCAGTCGCCAACTGCTCGACCAATTCCCCCTCTGGCGCAATAACCAATGCCGCTGACTTGGGCACCGAGGGGATAGAGGTATGAAATGCCGCAACTAGAAAGCCGACAATAGTTAGCAATAAAATTAGGTGCAGAAGCTTGCGAACGCCGTCAAGCAGCCGCCAAAGTATCCCCAAAAATCCCCGCAACGCGGCTCCCACACCCATTATTTAGATATCAAGTCTTCTCGTCGATACGAGCAGCCTTCCCAGAGAGTTCTCGCAAATAGTAAAGCTTGGCACGGCGCACGGCACCCCGGCGTTTCACGCTGACTTCACTAATTGCCGGGCTATACGTCTGAAATACCCGTTCAACGCCCTCGCCGTGCGATATTTTTCGCACCGTAAATGACGAATTAAGGCCGCGGTGCTTCATCGCGATGACCACGCCTTCGTAGGCCTGGACACGCTCTCGCTCACCCTCAACGACTTTCACCTGCACGATTATCGTATCGCCAGGATTAAATTCGGGAAGTGTCCGCGTTGCACGTTCACTGTTTAATTGTTGAATAATCTTATTCATAACATCGACCTCGCCTTCTTAAATTCTTCCAACATTATTCGTTCTTCTGCACTCATTCCACGGCGTTCCAGCATTTCTGGCCTACGTAACCAAGTGCGCCCCAGAGATTGCTGCAATCGCCAGCGCTGAATTGCCGCATGATCCCCGCCCATCAATACCGCAGGCACCTCGTCTGTGCCCACCTGCGGTGGACGCGTATAGTGCGGCCAATCTACCAAGCCGTCACTGAATGACTCTTCCACAGCAGATTGCGCCGAGCCTAAGGTACCGGGCAACAATCTCGCGATCGCATCGATCACCACGAGTGCCGGTAACTCGCCGCCCGAGAGCACATAATCGCCGATCGACCATTGTTCGTCGATCTCGCTCTTCAGAAAACGTTCATCAACGCCCTCATAGCGCCCCGCTACCAGCACCAAACCAGGCCAAGCACTCGCTTGTCGTGCCATGGCTTGGTCAAATTTTGTCCCATCTGCCCCTAAATACACGCGCCGTGAGCCTAACGGCATACTAGTCATCGCGACCTGCAACGCGTCGCGTAATGGCTCAACTTTCATCACCATGCCCGGACCGCCCCCGTAGGGTCGATCATCAACCGTACGATGCACATCATGGGTGTGCAGCCGCGGATCAAAACACTCGACTTTAAGGACTGCGTTATCTATCGCCCGTCCTAGCACGCCGTGCGCTAGCGCCTCGCGCAACATCACAGGAAACAACGTGACGACCGCAATCCGCACGTTAGGTGGGTCCGCTGTTCCAATCCACAACAATACGCCGTAACTTCAAATCTACTCGTCGCAAATACTGCGGCAAGGCGGGTATCCAATATTCCTGTTCACCCCGCACCACCATAAAAGCATGCGCCGGTGTTTCAATAAAATGTTGCACAGTCCCGAAACTGGCCTCACTCATATTCACCACCTCGCAACCTAATAGGTCGGCTCGGTAGTAATCATTTTCTGCACGGGCCGGTAGTTCGGCACGTAATACACAGATCTCTGCACCCCGCAGACCAATGGCCTGGTCTCGATCACGGATGCCTTCAAACTTGGCAGTCAGTTGGCCACCGCTACGGCCGCTCTCCTCTACGCGATATACTCGCCAAGCTCCCTCACGGCCAACGTGCAAGCTACGATGTTCTAACAGTCGCGCAGCGGGTTCAGTGAATGAGCGCAACTTGACCCAGCCTCGAACGCCGAAAGGCGCCCCTATGCTACCGATCTGAATGAGCGCTGGGTCGCTCACCGCTACACTCCGAAACTCAGGCCGCCTGTTTGCGGAAAGTAGTCAAAAGCTGCTTGACGCGATCCGACATCCTGGCGCCTTTCGAGGCCCAATGTTCGATCCGAGCCACGTCCAGCCGTAGTTTTACTTCGGCGCCGCGTGCGACAGGGTTAAACAAGCCAACACTTTCAAGGCTGGTGCCGCCTTGACGTTTGCGACTATCCGTCACTACAACATGATAAAAAGGCGTTTTCTTGCCGCCACGTCGAGTCAATCGAATCGTCACCATCGTTTTTCACCTTGAAAGAAGAGCTAAAGCGAAGCCTGTGCCAAGCCGACAATTGTAATGACAATCAGGGGTCAAGGGCAACCTTATCTTTAACCTAATGGGGGAGGCGCCCGCCCAAGCCGCGCATCATATTCTTCAACATGCCGCCTTTTGCGAATTTCTTCATAGTCTTCTGCATATGGTCAAATTGCTTCAAAAGACGATTAAGCTCTGGTAGGGGAACCCCCGCACCGTTAGCAATGCGGCGTTTACGAGAACTATCCAACATATCGGGACGACGCCGTTCTCGGGGTGTCATAGAGTCGATAATCCCCATTTGGCGCTTCAAAGCCTTAGGATTGACCGCGCTGGCAGCAGCACTCGCATTGGCCTTCATTTGCGCCGGGAGCTTATCTAGCAAGGCGGACATACCACCCATATTGTGGAGTTGGCTCAATTGATCGCGTAAATCCGCCAAATCAAAAGCCTTGCCCTTGCTAATCTTCTGGGCCAGCTTTTCGGCCTTTTCCTGATCCACCTGCGACTGAACTTGTTCTACCAGCGATAACACATCGCCCATGCCTAAGATGCGGGAGGCTATACGTTCGGGCTGAAACAGCTCCAACGCGTCAGATTTCTCTCCAGTACCCACAAAAATAATGGGTTTGCCGGTAATTTGCCGCACCGACAGCGCAGCACCCCCTCGGGCATCGCCGTCGGTTTTTGTGAGAATCACCCCGGTAAGGCTTAGCGCTTCATCAAAGGCCCGCGCAGCATTGACGGCGTCCTGGCCCGCCATACTGTCGACCACAAATAATCGCTGGTGCGCTTTAAGGACGGTTTCCAGCATTTGCACTTCCGCCATCATCTCGGCGTCCACGTGCAAGCGGCCTGCGGTATCCAGCAATAGCACGTCGTATGCCTGCAAAGTCGCTTCGGTCAAAGCACGCTGCGCAATTGCTACCGGCTCTTCCCCGGCATGACTCGCGGCAAACCCTGCACCCACCTGGGTAGCTAGAGTCTGCAACTGTAGAATCGCAGCAGGTCGATAAACGTCCGTGCTCACCATTAAAACTTTCTTTTTTTCTTTTTCGATCAGCCAACGGGCCAGTTTCCCCGCGGTCGTGGTCTTACCCGCGCCCTGCAACCCGGCTAGCATGACTACCACCGGCCTTTGAGCCCGAAGATTAAGTCCGGTACTCGGCTCGCCCATGAGTCGCACGAGTTCCTCGTGCACGACCTTGATAAAAGCCTGCCCCGGGGTCAGGCTCTTGGTCACCTCTACGCCGACTGCGCGCGTCTTAATCGACTCCGTAAAAGTCTTAACGACAGACAAAGCAACGTCGGCATCCAGTAATGCCATTCGTACCTGGCGCACGGTATCCGCGATATTCTCGTCGGTTAGTCGACCGCGGCCCGACATCGAACGCACCGCCGAGGAAAGCTTTTCAGTTAATGTGTCAAACATAACCCTATTATAGTGTGATTTACGGTTTGATTTCAGCGGCAGCTAGGCGTACTTACGTGCTTTATGTCATTATTTGCGGGTCGTGACGCCCGCATTCACATATTTACACCTCGTGATATCCGCTGGCATTCTATTGCTGCTGTATAGCGCCAGTGCCTGGGTCATGCTGCGAACCATACGCAATCCACGGTTCGAACCCTTTGCCTGGGGTTTGAGTATTGCCGCCCTCTTCGCCCATAGCGGAGCACTGGTTGGGGTTATGCGTTTCACGGGATCCTCAAGTTTTGGCTTAACTACGTCAATTTCTTTGTTGGCATGGACCATTGCGGTACTAGCGCTGTGTTTTGCAATTGAGCGACAAAATCGGGTACTAGGGGCAATTCTGTTAGCGTGCGCAGGAGTGGGCGCCGCGGTAACGGGCGGTCCGCGTGAGTTTGCAGAATCCACAGCACCGGGTTGGGAGCTCACGGCTCACATTATGCTTTCAATGGGTGCTGCCGCGCTGCTGTTTGCCGCAGCCGCCACTGCGCTATTGTTAGTATTCCTCGATCGCCGGCTGCGTACGCGGCGAATCGCCGATCTACCCAGCGTGCTGCCGCCACTCGACACGCTCGAAAAAATCATGTTCCGGCTGATCGGTGCGGGGTTCGTGCTACTGACTCTCGCGCTATTCACTGGGTTTGTATTTATCACTAATTTATTTGCCCAACATCTTGAGCATAAAACAATATTGTCGCTTATCGCCTGGGTCATTTTCGGCGTACTTTTGATCGGACGAACTCGTTATGGCTGGCGTGGACGATCGGCAGTGCGATGGACTTTGAGCGGATTTGGGGTGCTGGTATTGGCTTATTTTGGTTCAAAATACGTACTTGAAAATATACTCGGACGGCATTGGGGCTAGCCCCACGCGAATGGCACACCCCACGCTCGGACTCATGTTTGGTAGCTTAGCGGCCCTGCTTATTTTGGCCGCGTTCTTAGCGGGCAGTGAAACGGCCTTGATGAGGCTGAATCGCTATCGACTACGTCACCAGGCCAATGCCGGTCATCGTGGTGCGCGACTGACGGAAAAATTACTCGCGCGTCCCGATCGCCTGATCGGTCTAATTTTGTTGCTGAGCACTATTGTGAATGTGGTGACACCGACCTTAGTAGGTCTCATTGCATTTCGTTTGGGTGGCGATTTTTTGGTGGCTATCTGCGTCATTGCGCTCACATTTATCATGCTGATTTTTTGCGAAGTTGCCCCGAAAACCTTCGGCGCGTTACACCCCGCTCAGCTCGCGCTTCCGTCAGCGTATGTCTACACACCGCTACTGCGACTCCTCTATCCGTTCGTGTGGGCGACCAACTTGTTAGCGAATGGCGTATTGCGGCTTCTTGGCGCGTCGCAACAACAAGCGTCAAATTCTCTCAGTAGCGAGGAATTTCGGACGGTGGTCGCAGAAGCCGGCGCGATGATCCCGCTCCGCCATCAGCAAATGTTGGTCAGTATTTTGGATCTTGAAAGTGCCACGGTTGAAGACATCATGATTCCGCGCAATGAAATTGTCGGTATCGATGTGGAGGATGACTGGGATCAAGTTGTCGAACAACTTCGTCAATGCCAGCACACTCGGTTACCCGTATACGAGGGTGAAATAGATCGCCTCATCGGCGTTTTGCATATGAAGCGTGTGGTCCATGAATTGGCGCGTGGTCGTTTGGATCGCAAGAGCCTAATCGAAGTGGCGAGCGCTCGAGAGGCCTATTTTGTGCCATCTGGCACTACCCTTAACCTGCAACTATCCAATTTTCAGCGGGACAAGCGCCGTATGGCTTTCGTGGTCGACGAATACGGCGACATTCAGGGCCTAGTAACCCTTGAGGATATTCTTGAGGAAATAGTGGGTGAATTCACCACCGACCCGGCCACGATGATGCATAAAGATGTGCACAAGGAAACGGACGGAAGCTACGTAGCCAATGCTTCAACCACCATTCGGGCTTTAAATCGCTCTATGCGTTGGAATCTTCCCACCGACGGACCCAAGACATTGAACGGATTGATCGTTGAGTTTCTAGAAACAATTCCGGAGCCAGGGACCACTCTGAAACTGGCGAACTACATGATAGAGGTACTACAAACTGGAGATAATGCGGTTAAAACCGTGCGTATTCGACCGCCCGTCGCAACGACTAATTTGGTAACTTCCTAATTTGGTGATCTCCTAAAATACGTCGAGCGCTTGGTTTAAGCGACTTACGCCGCGCACTGTCATACCTTCAGGCGGTTTCTTAGGCACATTGGCATCAGGTACTATCGCTAACTTAAAGCCATGTTTAGCCGCTTCACGCAGTCTTTCTTCACCGAAGGGTACGGGACGAATTTCACCGGCTAGACCTAATTCGCCAAAGGCTACCAATGTATTCGGCAAGGGAGTGTCCCGTAGACTCGAAACTGCCGCCAAGACAATCGCAAGATCGCCAGCAGTCTCCGCGAGCCTGACGCCGCCAACGACGTTGGCGAACACGTCTTGCCCTTGCAGTAACAGACCCGCATGTCGATGTGCCACTGCTAACAGCATCGTCAATCGATTGCCATCGATGCCCACGGCCACGCGTCGCGGATTAGAACCCAGCGATGGGTCAGCCAACACTTGTACTTCGATCAACAACGAACGGGTCCCCTCACGCATCACGGTAATAACACTTCCCGATACGGGTTCAGAATGTCGTGACAAAAAGATCGCCGACGGATTTGTGACCTCCCGTAAGCCCTGCTCGACCATTGCAAATACACCGATCTCGTTGGCGGCACCAAAACGATTCTTTACCGAACGTAAAACTCGGAAGCGACTACCCGTATCGCTTTCAAAATACAGGACGGTATCCACCATATGCTCAAGCACCCGTGGCCCCGCAATTTGCCCCTCTTTTGTAACGTGACCCACTAACAATATGGCCGGCCCGCCCGCCTTCGCAAAGCGAACTAATTCGGCAGTACATTCGCGAAGTTGCGAAACAGCCCCGGGCGCAGATTCAATTCGCTGTGAATGCATCGTTTGTATCGAATCGACAATCAATACTTTGGCGCCAAGACGGGTTGCCGCCGCCACAATATCTTCGACGCAGGTTTCGGCAATCAAACGCGCGTCAGCCCGCTCCAATCCTAGGCGACGGGCGCGCAAAGCGACTTGTTTTAGCGACTCTTCGCCGGTGGCGTACAAAACAGGTCCAAGCCCGTTCAAGGCCGCCGCAGCCTGCAGCATTAAGGTCGATTTTCCGATACCCGGATCTCCGCCAATAAGGGTCACCGATCCGGGGACCAATCCTCCCCCGAGGACTCGATCAAGTTCGCTGGATCCTGTGGTGAGGCGAGGTTCATCGTGCATGGCCTCCAACGCCAGTGTGGTCGAAATATCGGCCCGTTCGGTGCGCCTTGAATCAGCCCGGGCCGCAGTGCGTGTCTCGGCAGATAAGGTATTCCATTCGCCGCAGGTGG
>JAYVYN010000179.1:0-5980 GCA_043784265.1 Gammaproteobacteria bacterium
AAATACGCTTATAACTTGTTGCTGTATCGATGGTCCACGGTAGACCGACGAATGTCACCTCCCCCAGAGGACAATAGCGGCAAGCTGCAAATCCTCGCGGAAGGCCGAACCATTGAATTGACTCCGTTGGAGCGAGTACCTATTGGGTTAGCAAAACGCAAGGAATTACACACGCCGGAGCACGGCGATGTAGTGACTCACGCCTACGCTATTGATGTTGCAACGCTCAAGTTCATCGCCAATAGCCGCGTCTTAAGTGTGCGCATGCCTCAAGAAACCTTCGATTCACCGTTTTCCTTATGGCAGGATGGGCGCAAAGAGCTGCAGGGTTTCTTATTGCGAGTAGGCGCTCCTTAAGCGCGTCGCGCCGGCGGCGTTCGTTACCGCACAGACCGTCAACACGGTGGGTGAGAAAATGCCCTGTTGAGTACACTACTGATAACGACTAAGGAGAGCGCAATGAAGAAGACTTTTGTAATGACCTGCCTCGTGGTTGGCACCATGATGGGTCCCGTGATGGCCTTGGCCGCCGACGATCAGGATGCGGACCATTCACATCCCGTGGCATTTGTGAAGGATTCGGCGATTACCACGAAGATTAAGGCCAAGCTTGCGGTTGCGCATTTGACCAGCCTCGGACGGATCCATGTTGATACGGATAAAGATGGCGTCGTATATCTAAGTGGTAGTGCGAGGACGCAGGATGCCATCGACAAAGCGATATCAATCGCCCGCGAGACGGAGCACGTAAAGTCTGTCCATAGCGATTTGACCATCAAAAAAGACGATTAATAGTGTAACTCGAAGCTGGTTTATCGAGGGATGACGCGCCGCAAGAAAGGGCGCGCCATCCTGGCAGCGGCGCAAGTCACCCTTCCCCTTAGGGAGTTTTATGATCGTCTGATGGGCTTAGTCGCGCCCATATCATCCGTTTAACAAAATAGAGTAGGCTGGTGAGTATCACAAGATACGCTAAAACGTAATAACCCATTCGAATACGTTCATTGGCATGCGGATCGGCAGCCCAAGCCAGAAACGAAGTAATGTCACTCGCTTTCCCTTGTATATCGACAAGTTGCGGGGCGGTCGTCGCACTAGAGATGCCTAGCGCATCCGGCATCTTGGTGCCCGGGTAGACCGAGTTATCCACGCTACCGTCGGCCGTGTTGTGATAGGCCAATAGATACGAGTACAAATAGTTGACTCCACCATCGCGAGCCTTAGCAATAAGACTCAAATCGGGCGGAACTATGCCAAACGACTGAAGCGCGTCTTTTTCAGCTAGCATTGCTAATATTGGAGAATCTACAGATCCAGTTCCGCGCCACTCATCAATTTGGTGCTTGGCAATACCTATGCTGCGTAAGTCGCGGAATCGGACATACTTGAGGCTGTGGCAGCTACGACAGTTCGTCATTAACGTATCTGCACCGCGCCCGAGGGTCGTTGTGTCAGTCACGATTTTAACAGCGCTGCTGCCCGCTAGTGCGGGCATCGCCAATGACAAGAGGCATGTTACGACCCACCACAGCACTCTATTTTTATTCACCCGTTAAACCCCCGGACTCTTTGCCAAGGCTTCAGCGTTAATCAGCGCTTGTACATCGGGTGGCAGGCCGCGCTTAATTAGCCAGCGCTCTTCAACCTTTGCAAGCCCAAAAATAAGTACGAAGTAGGCGAAGTAACCGATGGTTGCCATTTGTCCGATCACCACGATAGTGCCAGCGGGTGGCTGGTAACCCACATAGCCTAGTACCAGCATGTCGATCACAAACAGATAAAAAAGTACCCGATAAATAGGTCGGTAGCGCGCGCCGCCCGGAATGGAGGAACGGTCTAGAGCTGGCATAAAGGCAAACATCATGACTGATAGACCCATCGCCACCACTCCACCCACCATATTGGGTACCGAACGTAAGATCGCGTAGAAGGGCAAGAAATACCATTCCGGTACAATGTGATTAGGAGTCTGCAATGGATTAGCGGGAATACTATTGGCAGGTTCGCTCAAGCTATCCGGCACAAAAAATACTACTACACTATAAAAAATTAGAAACACACCGAGGCCGAACAGATCCTTACTCGTAAAATACGGGTGAAACGGAATATTATCTTTAGCTTTTAAGTCGATGCCGCTGGGGTTGCTGCTCTTGACGGCATGTAAGGCTACCAAATGAATAATTACCGCACCGATAATCAGAAACGGAAAAAGGAAGTGCAACGCATAGAAGCGGTTCAGGGTGGCGTCCCCTACAGAATAATCGCCACGCAACCAAATCACCACGTGTTCGCCGTAAACGGGCGTAGCACGAAACAAATTAGTGATGACCGTTGCACCCCAGAATGACATTTGTCCCCAGGGCAGGAGATACCCCATGAAAGCGGTCGCCATGAGCATCAAAAGCAAACCTTGGCCCGTCCACCACAAGAGTTCTCGGGGAGCCCGGTAGGATCCATAATATAGTGTGCGCGCCATGTGAATAAAGATGACGAAGAAAAATGCCGAAGCACCCGTTGCATGCATATAACGCAACAGCCAGCCGTAGTTCACATCGCGCATGATGTGCTGAATTGAGTCGAAAGCGTTGGCCACGTCGGCCTTGTAATGCATCGCAAGGAAGATACCGGTAGCGACTTGCAGTACTAGAACGAATCCCGCCAGAAAACCGAAATTCCACCAATAGCTAAGATTACGTGGCGTGGGATATCCAGTTAGTTCATCATTAATAAAGCTTGTGAACGGGAAACGTCGATCTATCCAATTTATAATACGACCAGACATGGGTGATTCCTAGGCTTTGCCGATAATGATCTTGTCGTTCCCCACGAAACGATAAGGTGGGATGACCAAATTGGTCGGCGCCGGTCCCAGCGTAACCCGTCCGCTCTCGTCATATTGACTACCATGACAATGGCAGACCCAGCCAAGAGCTTCTTTATTGGGCACGCAGCCCATATGGGTACAAACACCCACAACTACTAACCACTCCGGATTGAGTGCACGTTTACTATCGGGCTCAGGGTCGAAGCCACCATTTGATGCAGCCGCCGTAGCAATCTGTTCCGGCGTTCGCCGAAAAATGAAAACTGGCTGTCCCTGCCATGCGACTGTGTGCACCGCACCCAGCGTGATGCCCGACAAATCGACTTCCACTTCCGCTTGTGCCAGTACGTCGCTGCTCGGATTCATACTAGCCACAAACGGTACAGCCGTTGCCGCCACGCCCGCGCCCGCCACCACGGTCGTCAAGTTGAGCAGCAGCGTGCGTCGATCATTATCGCAGACAGTATTATTCACTGTCAGGTCGGCCGCTTTACCCAACTCTTACACCAAGCGCCGGAAGCTACGCTTTTCGCAGGGAATATGAGACAACCGCCTTCAAGATCACCTGGCTTACCTCGATAAAGGGTGCAGTTATCACAGTGTTGATCAGCTTTTTCTGATTTAAGGATATAGCCACGCGCCTTTGCCGTCGGCTCATCGGGCGAAAGCGGCGTCAGCGCTGCCACCGTAGCCTGCGAGCGACCGCCGACAAATACGGCTGCGAACGGGACGAGCATTCCTGCGATCAAGCCACTCTGCACCACCGTGCGTCGCGAGACGGGCTTATCACCTACAGGCAATGCCTCAGTTACAAAAGGATCACGAATATTCATAGTCAAAGTCCTCAAGATTTTAAATTCCAAACAATACACATATTGTCTACCTAAATGCACTTCGGTTTAGGTGCGTTACCGTACACAGCATTGCCTTATTTGCTGCAAGCCAGCACCAATTTTAAGCGGCCGCAGCTATCCAGCAATTTATTTCTCCACTCGCTTGAGTTTGTCAATGCTTAGGGCAATGGGCTGGGTGTCATTAGTGAGCGCCAAGTGAAGCTTCACAAGATGCGCGACCGAACGCGCGCCCATTTTTTCCATAACTTTGGCACGATGGATTTCAACGGTACGCTCGCTTAAGTGCAAATCGATGGCGATCACTTTGTTTGCGGCACCCTCCGCGACCATACTCATTACCTGTCGCTCGCGCGGAGTCAACGTTTCAAGCCGATGCTGTACTTCGGCATGGCGCGCCACCGTGGTGCGATTCTCGGCATCCAGCTTTAGGGCAAGATTGATGTGATCGAGTAGCTCTTGATCGCGAAAAGGCTTCTGAATGAATTCGAAGGCTCCTTCCTTCATGGCCTGAACCGCCATAGGTACATCGCCGTGACCGGTAATAAAGATGACGGGTAGCGTCGAACCCATTCGATTAAGGTGCCGCTGCACGTCCAAGCCACTCATGTCCGGCATGCGTATATCAAGCACCAGGCACCCAGGTGCGTCCGGTGCAAAGTTCGCCAAAAATTGGCTCGGCCCCGAAAATACAGTCGTTTTGTAGCCCACTGTACTCAATAGCGTATCCAAAGCGCGCCGCATGCCATCGTCGTCATCGACGACATATACCATTGGCACGATCTTGATGGTTTCGCTTGGCTTAACCATGCGTGTTATGTTCCGTTTCTACGACCGGCAAGCGGAACCAAAAACGACTACCACCTGCCGGAGAATTCTCAAACCCGATGGTTCCATCGTGCGACTCAACAATCGCGCGACTCGACGCCAAGCCAAGACCTGTGCCCTGTCGTTTCGTGGTAAAGAACGGCCGAAATAGCTTGTCTTGCAATTCTGCCGCTACGCCTGGACCCGAGTCGCTGACGCTGGTCTCAACACAATACCGATCTGTGGAGACATCGATTCGTATCATTAGCGCCCCTTCAGTTTGCATGCTCGCGTCCACTGCGTTCTGGACCAAGGCGAACAACACATGTTGAATTCTCAGTCGGTCGATCAGCAAATCAGGCAGCACGGATGGTACGTCTAATTGCAGACAGCCCTTGATGCGCAGCGTGAGAATATCAAGAATGGGACGTATCTCTGCAATCAGTTCGGACATTTGACATCGATCCGATTTCAGTAAATCTGGCTCAAACAGGCGACGAATACGCTTTATGCCTTCCCCTGCGCTGAGCGCTTCGTAGCTAATTTGCCGGAAAACCTCTAAAGCGCGATCCACCATCGGTTCTGGACGGTCCAGCATCCGTTCCCCTGCCTGCGAAAAAGTCGCGATAGCGCCCAGCGGTTGATTAAGTTCATGAGCAACACCGCTTGCCATCTCGGCCAGCGCAGAAATCCGGGATATCTCCATCAATTGGTTGAGAATAACGTCCGACCCGGACCATTGTTTTCTATTTTCGCCCAATTGTCGTTCCTTACCAAGTTACGGTCAATAATAAGAACCTTCGTCAGTGTGCCAGATTAGTCGTCGGCGTACAGCTGTGGATTCCCGTAAGACTCTGCGCCGGCCCCTTACTAAAAAACACACCCTGTACATTCCGTAAATTGCTATTTTTTAATAACAAATATGATACTGTAAAATTTATTATAACTCGACGAGCAAATTCGCTCACCCACCGCGTTGTTCACCGCTCTGTTCAGAGTGATTAGGCTTCTTAATGCGCGAAATTAGCGCCATAGCGCAGAAGCTGCTGCAATTGAGCCCTGACGCACTACTCGTGGTGGATAAGCAGGGAATTATTCAATTTTCTAACGAAGCGTCGGGCAGTCTGTTTGGCTACACCATCGAGCAACTCGTCGGCCGGCCAATCAAGTTATTAATCCCGGAGCGGTTTCATATTCGTCACGGGGCGCACGTATCAAGTTATTTGCGCGAGCCGAGCAATCGCGAGATGGGATCCCGAATCAGGGATTTGTTTGCGCAGCGGGCCGACGGATCTGAATTTTCTGCAGGTATAAGATTGGCCCCTTTTCAGGATGGCGACGAGCTTTTCGTAGCGGCGTCGATCCGGGATATGACCGAGCACCTTACTATCAGTGATGCACTCATTGCCGCGCGCGAAGTAGCCGACCGTGCAAACCGTGCCAAGAGCCGTTTTCTGGCGACGGCGAGTCACGATTTACGCCAGCCTCTGCAAGCAGT
>JAYVYN010000180.1:0-5239 GCA_043784265.1 Gammaproteobacteria bacterium
ACCGATAAGATGATCCTTAAGAAAATTGAATTTCTGGAAGTCGCAGAACCAAACGCAGCCGAAGAACTCGAGCCTGCGGAAAAATTCGATGTGGATTTCATGATAATGGCGGCAGAACTTGCGAATCTATTGAAAGAATTGGCCCGAGCACTTTCTCCTGCTAGTCACGCGGCTCCTGTGAATCTGGCTGCGGCTTGAGCAGTCATACGCAGCCTTAAGCTAAATGTCCACTGAACGACTCAACACCAAGGCCGCCGGGATCGTCGGTCTCGCCGTTATGTGTAGCCGTTTGCTGGGATTGGTACGCGAACAGCTATTTGCAGCACTGTTCGGCGGCGGTGCGGCCATGGACGCATTTATAGCCGCTTTTAGAATTCCTAACCTGCTGCGCGACCTATTCGCGGAAGGTGCTTTATCCACCGCTTTTGTCACCACTTTCAGTAAAACGAGCTTACGCGGTGGTGATGCGGCGGCTTGGGCTCTGGCCAATAAAATTGCGACTTTAACAGCCGTAATACTTGGGATTTTGTGCATCGCTGGAATGGTTTTCTCAAACGAACTGGTGGCAACCTTAGCACCCGGTTTTCCCGCTGCAAAAGCCGCACTGACCGTTCAGCTCACGCGCATCATGTTTCCCTTTATTTTACTGGTGTCACTCGCGGCACTGGTCATGGGGATGCTCAATGCCAGAAATATATTTGGCATGCCTGCAATGGCATCGAGCTTCTTCAATATTGGCTCTATTGTCGGCGGTGTGACCTTAGGTTACTGGATCGATCCGCATTTCGGCCCACGCGCGCTGATTGGTTTAGCCTTTGCGACGGTATTCGGCGGCGCATTACAACTCGCGGTGCAACTCCCAGCTGTTGCGCGCCTCGGCTATCGTTTTCGACCCGATTTTCATTGGCGCGATCCCGGTGTAAAAGCCATCCTATTGCTCATGGGACCCGCTGTTATTGCCGCGAGTACTACCCAGGTGAACGTTCTAGTTAACTCAATTTTTGCGTCTAAATTGGGTGATGGACCTATTTTTTGGCTCGCGATTGCGTTCCGATTAATGCAATTACCCTTAGGATTATTCGGCGTAGCGCTAGGGACGGTAACCTTACCGCTGCTTTCGCGCTTAAGTGCCACCTTACAGATGGGCGCATTTCGTAGCGAGCTTGCGCGTGCCATACGACTGGGTTTTCTGCTCACCATTCCATCCACGGTGGGACTCATGTTGCTCGCCGAGCCGATTATTTCGGTGCTTTACCAACACGGTAAATTTAACGCGTACCAAGCTGCTCAGGCCGCGGGTGCCTTACGTTTTTATGCCATAGGTCTTGCCGGCTACGCAGCACTCAAAGTCTTGGTAAACGCTTTCTACGCCGTTGATAAACGCAAGACCCCGATGCTTATTAGCTTCATAGCGGTGGCACTTAATTTATTGTTCAACTGGATATTTACGTTTCAATTAGGCTGGGGACATCGCGGATTGGCGTTCTCCACCGGCTGTATTGCGACAATTAATTTCCTAATGCTTTATTGGCTGATGCGCAAACACTTAGACGGCCTCGAATCACGACGCATGCTAGTAATGGTGGCAAAAGTGTGTGTGGCGACCTTAAGCTTAGCGGGCATCTGCGCAGCATCTTCGCATTGGTTACTCGCCGACTGGCAAACTCAAGGTTTTTTGCTCAAACTTGGGACACTTTTGGGCACTATCACTATCGGCGGCTTGTGCTTCACGGCTAGTGCAGCAGCACTTCGCATCGAAGAAATGCACGCAGTAATAAACGGCATCAGGCGCAAAATCAGCCGCTAGTCGGTTTTACGCGCTACTTTCTTGCGCGCCAAGACTGCACGAGTCCGAGTCTGAATATCGTTACGTACCTTGTCACGGTGCGCTTTGAGTTTCACTAAAAATTTCTCACCCTGACTTTGATGCTTGTCTTCCAATGCACTGCCATGCCGATAGATCCAGACACGCGCGGGGGGCAAGTTCAACCAAACGGGCGGCGAGGCTTCTGCCGATATACCCTGTGATAAAAGGTGTCGCGAGCCTAAAGGAATTGGCGAATTCATTCCATAGGTAAACTGCACGAAGCAGCCGTCGGATTTCATCAGCTCGAATGCCTGATCAATCAACGTGAGCCGTTGACGCGGCGAGCGATTAAGGAGCGGCAGGCTTGAGACCACGGCCGCCGCCTCGGCCTGCAACACGCCGGCCAGCGTATGCGGCAAATCATACGCATCCCCCTGCACCACCTGGCAACGCGGAAATCGACGCTGCAGCAGCCGACAGAAAGCCACGTCATACTCCACTAGTATCAATCGGTCAGCCGCCACACCACGCTGTAACAACGCCTGCGTCACCGGTCCGGTGCCAGGCCCCAACTCGACAATGGGTCCCTCAATTGAAGGATCCACGTAACGCGCCATCATGCGCGCCAGAAATCGCCCCGAAGGAGACACCGCTCCCGTGCGTAACGGATTCTCAAACCAAGTCTTAAAAAACCGTGCTTCATCGGCGAGCAATTCGTCAATGGGTGGCCGCTTGAGCGGACGATTAACAGTAGGCGTTGGTTTGTGTTTTAAACTCAAAACTAATGGCTCCGCTGTCGTCGTGCTTCGAACAATGCAACCCCTGTCGCCACTGACACATTTAGCGACGTGGTCCAACCAGCCATCGGAATTCGCACTAAAAAATCGCATCGCTCGCGCGTCAAGCGTCGCATTCCATCGCCCTCCGCGCCCAATACCAACGCTAAAGGTCTTTTGAGGTCCGCGGCATATACAGTTTGCTCAGTTTCTCCCTCCAAGCCTACCACCCAAATGCCGCGTTTCTTTAAACCCTCCAAGGTACGCGCCAAATTGGTCACGCTCGCGACCGGGACCAGCTCAGCTGCACCCGCCGCCACTTTGCGCACGACCCCATCAACGGCCGCCGCCCGATCTTTCGGAATAACAACCGCATGCACACCGGCGGCATCAGCAGTACGCAAACACGCCCCCAAATTATGCGGATCCGTGACACCATCCAGCACTAGCAACAGGGGATCGCCCTCTATATTCTCAAGCGCTGCCATTAAAGTGTTTTCATCCCACGCGGCCAGCTCACGAACCGCCGCCAGCGCTCCTTGATGTGCCACCGAACCCGCAAGTTTTCCCAGCGCTTCAACAGTAACAATCTGGGCATGCACTCCAGCCACTTCCGCCCGCGACTTTAAGTCACGCATACGAGCATCATTACGCGGCTCTGCCAACCATAACTCCATTAAACGTTCTGGCGCACGATCAATCACTGCATTGATTGCGTGCCAGCCATAAACTAACGTACGCCTAAGGCCTGCCACGCCCACGCTCGGGTTTACCTTTCGGTCGCGCAACACGAGTGGGACCCGCGCGCCCCCGCGGAGCGCTCGCTTTAAGTCCGCGGCGCGGCGCCCGTACTGTCCCATGGGTAGTTGAGGACTCGGCATCGAGCAACTCAAAATCAATCTGGCGCTGCGCCAAATCTACACGGCTGAGACGCACCCGAACCGCATCACCCATTTGCCAACGTCGACCGGTGCGTTGACCGACTAGCCCCATCCCTCCGGACTCTAATTCCCAATAATCTCCAGGAATTGCCGAGATATGCACCAAGCCATCAATCGGCATTTCCTTCAACTGTACAAACAAGCCAAATTCCAGCGCGCTTGAAATAGTGGCATCAAAAGTTTCACCGACCCGCGGCATCAAATACAAACATTTGAGATAACTCATGACATCGCGAGCCGCATCGTCCGCACGCCGTTCACGCTGCGAACTTTCCCGACCCAACGCCTGCAATTCGGTCGTGCTGTAACGATGACCCGAACTCGATTGAGCTAACACCGCAGCCTTAAGGGCACGATGCACTAACAAGTCCGGATAACGCCGTATCGGCGAAGTAAAGTGCGCGTACTCCTCAAGCGCTAAACCAAAATGACCTATATTGGTTTGTTGGTACACAGCCTGGGCCAGCGAACGAATAACGAGACTCTCGAGTAAAAGGCCATCCGGGCGCGCACTCAAGCGTTCGACGAGTTGTCGGAATTCACGCGGTGTGGGCTTCTCAGAAAATATTGCACCTACTTGCAAGGCACTCATCACTTTCTGCAATTCCGTGACCCGTTTATCTTCCGGCTGACCGTGCACTCGGTACAGACTTCCCGCCTTCGCCAGTCGCAATGCCACCGCCGCTTCGACATTCGCTGCAATCATGCATTCCTCAATTAAGCGATGCGCATCATTGCGAGTAACGGCATAAAAACCCTCAATAGTCCCATTGTCGCCAATTTTCGCCTTGGTCTCACCACCGCGGAAATCGAGCGCTCCGCGCGCATCGCGGGCAACTTTGAGTGCTCCATAAACCGCATATAACATTTGCAACGAGTTACGCACGGCAGGCGTCAGTACCGGTACTGCCGCGGCATCGTCCGGGTGCTCTAAATAAGCCCACGCCTGATTGTAGGTCAAGCGCGCATGCGAGCTAATGACCGCTTCATAAAATTGCGAGCGGCTTAACTTACCAGTCTTGCTCACTCGCATATCGCAGACAAAAGCCAAGCGATCAACCCGCGGCATGAGCGAGCATAAATTATTAGATAATTGTTCCGGCAACATGGGTAGCACACGGTCTGGGAAATACACCGAGGTAGCCCGTGCCCGTGCTTCAATATCTAAAGGACTGCCATAGCGAACATAGTGACTCACATCGGCAATGGCCACTACCAATCGCCAACCGCCTCCGCGTTGCGCCTCTGCATACACAGCGTCATCGAAATCCTTAGCATCCTCGCCGTCAATGGTCACCAGCGGTAAATCGCGCAGGTCTTCTCGATAAGCATAATCGCTATTGCTCACGGTATTGCCATACTGTTTGGCTTGCTGAATAACTTCGGGCGGAAACGCCTCGGGCAAATCGTGCCGTAAAATCGCGAAGCGCGCCGCAAGATCGGACGCTCGCGTTTGCTTCAACACTTCGAGAATTCGCCCTTGAGCGGGCTTCTCACCGGAAGGTCGCTTAAGTATTTCAACCACCACGGAATCACCGTCTTCGGCACCGTGACGATCACGCGACGCCACCTCCACCGAGTACCAATGACCTGGATCTTCAGGTTCCACTCGGGGACGACCACCGCCCTGCCAAACTCCGCCGAGTCTTGCGGGTGAATCCCCAATACGTTGCAACAACCGACATTGGCGTCGACCTCGCTCATTAACACCCACC
>JAYVYN010000181.1:0-17426 GCA_043784265.1 Gammaproteobacteria bacterium
GGTCGAAACAATTCGACGCATGATTTTCCTGGCCGAACGCACACGCTGTGCGCTTCAAATAGTGCATACCTCGGTCGGCGAGGGACCGGATTTGGCCGCCGAGGCGCGCGCGCGTGGCGCCGATATCACGGTGGAGACCTGCCATCATTATTTGATGCGTACGGCTTATGATTCTGACCTCGATATGCGCGCAAAAATATCGCCGCCGCTACGAGATGCTGAGCAAAAGGAATGGTTATGGCGTGGACTGCTCGCTGGCAAGGTTAGTTCTATCGGCAGTGACCATGTGCCTTTTCTCCCTAAGAAGGGCGAGGATTTGTGGAGGGAATTTCCCGGGGTAGTCACGTTTCCGTGGGAACTACCTTTGATGATCACGCATGGCGTGCAGCGTCGTGGACTGACATTGCAGCAACTATCAACTGTGAATTCTTACGCGCCGGCGCGACGTTTCGGGTTTTATCCGAAAAAAGGTTCGCTAGAAGTGGGTACGGACGGCGATGTCATTCTGGTCGATCTTGAGGAAGAGCGAGTGGTTCACCATGAAGGCCATGGCACCTGTCTGTACGAGGGTTGGCGTCTGCAAGGGTGGCCTCTATTGACAGTTTCCAATGGTCGGGTGGTCTTTGAGAACGGGCATGTCGACGAGGCCGCATTTGGTACGGGTCGGTGCCTGACTAGGTCAGATTGACCGGTGTCAATTCCGATACTTAACGCTGCCAGCCGTACCTTTCAGGGAGTCGGATACCCAGTAGGGACGCACGGGTCATTTGACTTGGTCATCGCGGCGGGACGGATTGAGCGGATCGAACACCACGCTTCTCGTCCCGCAAAGTGGATGTTGTTTCCGCCGCTGGCAGATTTACATGTGCATGCCAATCGTGCGTTTACGATCGGCTCCGTGCTGCCAACCTCGCTCGAGCACGCGATACAAATGGCTCATGAAGTATTCCGTGAGTTTGACGTCGCAGATTACGCGCGTCACGCTGAACGTTTATTCGCACGGGCGCTGCAACACGGAACGACGCGGCTGCGAACGCATGCGGATATTTCCCCTGAGACAGTTCTTAAGGCGGTAGAGGGTACGCTGGCTGCGCGCGCGCAATTCCGCGATCGTATGGAAATCGAGGTCGTTGCGTTTGCGGCAGCTACCACAGACCCTGTCGACGAGGTGAGTCGTGCTCTGCTGCGCACGGCCTGCTCGCTCGGAGCCGGATGGCTGGGAGCGGTGCCAGCTTACTATGCTGACCCGAGGGCTTCAATCGATGCGTTGCTCGATCTTGCCGTTCAACTCGGAGTGCGCGTTGATGTGCACCTCGACGAGCATATGAATGCCGATAAATCGTGCAGCCTGTACTTGGCAGAGGAGACTATTGCCCGCGGCCTTGAAGGAAGAGTGACCTTGAGCCACGGGTGCGCAATCGCAGCGCTGGACAATGTTTCACGCAGACGGGTCGCTGCGAAACTCGCACAGGCGCGAATTGATGTGATCGCTCTGCCGAGCACGAATCTGTATTTGCAGGGCCGCAGCGTTGAGTCGCCGACATTGCGGGGAGTGGCGCCCGTCAAGGAATTGCTGGCGGAGGGTGTGGCGGTTCGTTTTGCGAGCGACAATGTGTGCGACTCGTTCTACCCCTATGGTGCTGCTGACCTGCTCGATATCGCTCAACTTGGAGCTATTGCGACACATCTCGATGATCCGCGTCTGTTGCTGGGCGCTATCTGCGATGGCGTCGATACCATTCAGGTCGGCATGGAGGCCAGTTTTGTACTTGTCTCGGGGGCCTCCTTTACCGAGTCGCTCGCTTCTTCGAGATGTGGCACACGGATGTTGATGAGGCGTGGGGTAGAACTAAACTTGAGCTTAAAGGCGACTGGCTGACCGCAGCGCGGTGTGTCTAAGTCGAGACTGCCCTTGCCAATTGTGTGATCACATCTTAAGATCACAAGAAATTGCCAATCAGTTTACTAATACGCAGCTAGGGAGTCGGTTCATGCGGCCCGAAATCATCGCAAAACTTACCAAATCCATGACAATACAGGGCCTGGATGCTGTCGTGGCTGTCTCGCCAGAGAACTTTGCTTATATATCAGGGTTTGTTGTGCCCTCACAACCCCTGATGCGCTGGCGTCATGCAGCTTATGTCGTGACTGCCGACGGAAAATGCGCCATTTTGGTGGTCGATATGGAGGAGAGTACCACCCGCGCGAAAGCCGGTGGCGTGGAAGTACGTGCGTGGGGTGAGTTTACCGATCGACCGATGAGTCAGTTGGCATCGCTGTTGTCGGATTTAGGTCTGACCCGCGCGAAGATAGGCACAGAAATGGATTATTTGCCCGCTGCAGCCTTTGCCGAATTATCTGCTGCGTTGCCTGCGGTTAAATTCAGTGCCGTGGACGAGTCGTTGGCTCGGCTGCGACAAATTAAGACGCCGGCCGAGGTAGATGCTTTGAGACACCTGTCACGGATTGCCGATCGTGCCATCAACGATGCTTTATGTGGTGTTCGCACAGGTTCTAGTGAAATGGACATTGCTGCGGCCCTGACGCGCGGCATCTTTGAACAAGGGGCTCAAAACTTCAAATTGTTAATTGTAGCGACGGGCGAACGAAGCGTGTTTCCGAACGTCGGACCAACCGAGCGTCGGGTTGTGCCAGGAGACATTTGCCGGGTCGAAATTTTTCCTATTATCAATGGCTATCACGCTGGCGTCTGTCGCACCGCTCGGGTCGAGCACTCGCCACCGCACGCGGACGCAATTTGGCGCAATCTCGTTGAGTGTAAATACTTGATCCTCGACATGATCAAGCCAGGTGCAAGTTCACGTGCCATCTATGAGGCGTTTATCGCGCACCTTGGTAAGCTCAAGCTGCCACCAATCAAATTCGTCGGTCACGGTATCGGCCTACACTTGCATGAAAAACCTTACCTCGGAGCGTATTCCGACGTACCGTTAGAGGCAGGTATGGTATTGGGAATTGAACCTCTGGTTTACAATAGCGGCCACGGGTTCGGCATGCAGAATAAGGACATGGTAGCGGTCACCGAGACCGGATGCGCATTGCTCTCGGATGTTACGAACACGGATACGTTGTTCACGATAGGGAAAAGCAGCGCATGAGAATGTTGGGATGAAAACGCTAATTGAGCATCTGCAGTTTTTGATTACTGTTGATCCGGTTGACAGCGTTCTTCGTGATGCCGCGATGGTCATTGCAGAGGATCGCATCGCTGATTTGGGCACCACGGAGACGGTGAACGCCAGGCATCAACGTGCATCTTTTGATCAAGTGATAGATGGTAGCCAGCAAGGCATGTGTCCGGGTTTTGTTGACTCTCATGTGCATCTGTCCGAAACGCTGTCGCGCGCGGTGTTCCCGGACGACTTGGATACGCGCACTTGGGTGTTTCTATGGGCGAAGCCTTTTTATGCGCATGTCAACTCGGAAGACGAACACATCAGCGCACTACTCAGTTGCTCCGAAATGCTGCGATCGGGTACCACGTGCCTGCTTGACATGGGCGCTCAGAACGACCCCGGTGGTATTGTGAGGGCCATGCAGCAAGCTGGAATTCGCGGTATCACTGGGCGACATGCCGCCGACAACCGGCCGGCAAAGCCGCCGCCCGGATGGTCTGAGGAAATGATGCAACATCACTTCTTCGCGGGGCCTGAAGCTGCGCTTGAAGCGTTGGGCGAGACCGCGGCACGTTGGAACAATTCTGCTGACGGTAGGATTCGCTGTTGGATCAACATCGAAGGCAAGGAGCCTTGCACTTTGGCGTTGCACGTGGGTGCTAGGGCGCTGGCAGAAAAAATGGGCGTGGGAACCACTTATCACCTCGCTACTAGCATTCAAGAGGCGCGCATCAGCGAGACCAAGTATGGTAAGTGGCCGATACAGCGTATCGCCGATGCGGGCGGCCTCGGTCCCAATCTGGTGATTGCGCACGGCGTTGCCGTTACTGATGCTGAACAGCAGTTACTGCGTGAACATGGTACCAAGATTGCCTTTTGTCCGGGGACTTCACTTAAACTTGGCAAGGGAGCTACGGCTTTTGGCCGCTATCCTGAGTTGCATCAGGCGGGTGTTACATTAAGCCTCGGCACCGATGGCGTGTCGGCATCGGGCAACTTGAGTCTGATGCGACAGATGTACGTGGTGGCCGGCCTGTTCAAAGATTCGCGCAATGATCCGGCGGTGTTCGGTGCACGTCAGGCGCTGCGCATGGCTACGATCAACGGCGCTCGTGCATTGCTTTGGGACAATGACATTGGCTCGCTTGAGATCGGCAAAAAAGCGGACTTCGTGCTTTTTAATCTCAATCATATCGAATGGATTCCGTACGCAGACCCGGTGCAGGCGCTGGTATGGTCGGCATCGCCGGCGTCTATTGAGCAGACTTGGGTCGACGGTCGCGCGCTTTTTAGTGGCGGCAAGGTTCACACTATTGATGAGCCCGTGCTGTTCGTCGAAGCGCGGCGGCGTGCCGCCGAGATCACGCAACGGGCAGGTCTTTCGGCTGAGTCTATTCCCAAGTCCACGACGTTGTACGAGTAAGGAGTTTTGTTATGCCAGTAGTGCATGTACATATGTGGACGGGGCGAACCCTCGAGCAAAAACGACGCCTGTGCAAGGCGATCACGGCTGCCATGGTGGAGCACGCCGCTGCAAAAGCCGATGGATTGCACGTCGTCATTCACGAAACGGCACCCGAGAATTGGTCGCGGGCTGGCGTGTTGGGCATCGATCGCGAGGATATCACTCCATGAACCTAGAGCTGCTTGATGTCCGAAAAACAGCGCTCGTGGTGGTGGATATGCAGAATGCGTTCTGTCACAAGGAAGGCACGCTTGGCATCTCCGGCGTGGATACCGAGCATTTAAGTTCGGTAGTCGCACCGCTACGTTCGTTAGTGCAACGATGCCAAGCGGCGGATATGCCGGTGCTCTGGACGGTTCAGGAACATTTTCCGGTCGATCACCGACGTGCTCGCAAGCGCCTGCCCACACATACCTCAAGGCGCAAACGGGTTTCCGCCCTAGTAGGAACTTGGGACGCAGAAATTATCGACGAATTAAAAGACCTCATGATCAATCCCACGCTGGTCATTCGCAAGCACCGTTATGGTGCGTTTCATGAGACGCGCATGCACATTGTCCTTGAAATGCTTGGGGTTGATGCTTTGCTGGTGGCGGGGCTCACCACCAATGCCTGCGTGGAGACTACCATCCGTGAAGCGTACTTGCGGGATTATGACATTATGGGAGTGACGGACTGCATCTCGGGTGTCAATCCTAAGTGGGAGAGTGTCGCCATCGAAGTGTGGCGCCAGTACTTCGCCGAGACTTGTACCTCTGCCGATATTTACCAGTGGCTCAACCAGCAGATGCTGCCCAAGACGGTCGCAGTGCACCACTTGCTGTTGAAGGCGCGAGACCTCGAAAAATCCAAGCGCTTCTACTTTGATTTGCTGGGTTTCACTGAACGTGTCGATGCGAAGCCGTTAGCCGATGGGCGTGCTTTCGTCTCTACGATGCAAGGATTGGGAATTACCGGTGGTGGAACGTCGGAGCAATCCCAAGTGGATCACTTCGCGTTCGTGGTGCGGAACCTTCCGGCGCTCAACGAGCGTTTAAAACAAGCCGGTGTTATTTTTGATCGTGAACTTGGTGCTGGCCCCTATGGCCCGGCAATTTACGTGAAAGACCCGGATGGAAACATACTCGAATTATTTGAACCCGCCACTCTCTAAATGGAAACCGTGCAGCAATGAAACCTACACCGGCTGAGTCACTCGAAGCCTTTCGTAAAATGCGTTTGATCCGCGAATTCGAGGATCGTGTGCACATCTTAAATGAGAAAGGCGAGGTGCCTGGCTTTATTCATCTGTCGGCGGGCCAGGAGGCGAGCGCCGTGGGTATTTGCATGCATTTAAAGAATACGGATTACATCGCAAGTACCCATCGGGGACATGGTCATTCTCTTGCTAAAGGCTGCGATCTGACCGCCATGATGGATGAGATCTTTGCCAAAAAAACCGGTCTGTGTCATGGCAAGGGCGGCTCGATGCACGTCGCAGATCTATCCAAAGGCATGTTGGGTGCCAATGGCATCGTGGGTGCCGGCGTACCGCTCACGGCCGGTGGGGCTTTGACGGCGCGCGTACTGAAGAACGGGGCAGTCGGAGTGGCGTTTTTCGGCGATGGTGGCTACAACGAAGGCGCGACGCTTGAGACCATGAATTTGGCAAAAGTCTGGAATCTGCCCATGATTTTTGCTTTGGAGAATAATGGTTATGGTGAGGCAACACCGTCGGATTGGGCTATTGGCGGCGACGTGCTTGAGCGTGCGCGCGGCTTTGGCCTCGCCGCTGAAGAAGTGGACGGTCATGATTTTTTCGCCATGTACGAGGTAGCGGGTAAGGCGATCGCAGCGACTCGTGCTGGTCTGGGTCCGCGTTTGCTGCATATCAAAGTCAATCGCTACTACGGGCATTTCGAGGGAGACGCCGCCAAGTATCGCCCCAAGGGTGAAGTCGAGCGGGTACGCGAGGAAAAGGATTGTTTAGCGCTATTTAGAAAAAAAGCCATTGCCGCCAAACTTGTCAGTGCAGATGAGCTTGATGTTATCGAACAGGAAGTTGTACGCAATGTGGAGGCTGCCGTGATGCATGCTCGCGCCGCTGAATCTCCGAGTGCGACTGATCTCACCACCGACGTGTATGCGTCTTATTAAAACCGGATCACTATAATGGCCATTAAATCTTTTCGTGACGCACTCAATGAGGCTATGCGCCTTGAAATGCGGCGTGATCCTCGAGTTATTTTGATCGGCGAAGACATTGCTGGAGGTATCGGCGGCGCGGGTGAGGAAGATGCCTGGGGCGGTGTGATGGGCGTCACCAAGGGATTGTTGGGGGAGTTCGGTCCCGATCGTGTCCTTGATACGCCGATCAGTGAAACAGCTTACATTGGCGCCGCGGTGGGCGCGGCTGCCACGGGACTGCGTCCGGTCGCCGAACTGATGTTTTGTGATTTTTTGGGTGTGTGTTTCGATCAGATCATGAATCAGGCCGCCAAGCTGCGTTACATGTTGGGAGGTAACGTGACGATTCCGCTGGTGATTCGTATGCAATGCGGCGCTGGCTTTTCCGCGTCCGCGCAACACAGCCAGACGCTACACGCGCTGATGACGCATATTCCGGGATTGAAAGTGGTCATGCCCTCGAATCCGTACGAAGCTAAAGGGCTGCTTATTGAGGCTATTCGTGACAATGATCCAGTGATGTTTCTGGAGAACAAAGTCATGTACGACGACAAGGGCGAGGTACCCGATGAGGCGTATACCATTCCCTTCGGTGTCGCACGCCTCGCACGCACTGGCTCGGATATTACGATTTGTGCGCTAGGTCGTATGGTCAACATTGCTGGTCAGGCCGCCGAAATATTGGCCAAGAAAAACATTGAATGCACTGTCATTGATATGCGTACGGCATCACCGCTGGACGCCGACACCATCATTGAGTCAGTAGAGGAAACGGGACACCTTGTGGTGGTTGATGAAGGCTATCCGCGCTGTGGGTTGGCGAGTGATATCGCGGGACTCGCCGCAACACGGGCGTTTTACGCCCTTGAAGCGCCAGTGAGCTTAGTCACGCCTCCGCATACGCCGGTGCCATTCGCACCGGTGCTCGAAGCGCTGTACATTCCCAGCGTGGCGCGGATTGTTGCGGCGGTCGAAAAGACCCTAGAAGTGAACTGATAAGGCCTATGAAATGATGGCGCGCATACATCCGCTCACGTTGCCCAAGTGGGGGTTGAGCATGACCGAAGGTACGTTGGTTTCATGGCGGGTCAGCGTGGGCGCTAATCTGGTGAGTGGTGAGACCATCGCGGAAATCGAATCGAGTAAGATTATCAACGATCTTACGGCCCACGAAACCGGCGTTTTGCGTCGCTGTTTGGTAAAAGAGGGCGACACGTGCAATTGTGGGACATTGATTGGCATCATGAGTGACGCAACAGTTTTGGACGCTGACATTGATGCCTACGTCGCATCGTATGCGGCTCACTTAGACCCGGTGCTGCCTGATGCGCCGGTGCGAGGCAGCGTTCAAACTCTTGCAGAAAGCACGCCAACGGCGCCTATCGCAACGCCCTATGCTGAAGCCTTGGCGCAAAAGTGGCAGTTCGATCTGTCGACCGTGCGCGGAACCGGTGGACAGCGGCGTGTCACCAAATTGGACCTCATTGCGGCAATAGGTGCTCGCGGTGGCTCTGTTGACCTTGTTGAGGCGCGTGCCAGTTCACTGCTTGTGCCTGCGCGCGATTCCCGGGTCGCCGCGACGCCGGTTGCGCGCCGACTTGCAGGGAAAATGGGGATCCGGTTGTCGTCCATCTCGCTCAAACCAGGATCAAAGCGTATTCGTCGAGCCGACGTCGCGGCGGTGGCTGCGACAAAATCGACTCATGAAGCCGCAGTGGCCTACGAAGAGCGCCCGTTCAGCGCCCTGCGCCGGGTAATTGGCCAGCGCTTAAGCCAATCCAAAATGAACGCACCGCATTTTCGTCTGAGCGTTGACCTCGTGGTCGACAAATTGCTCGGTCTGCGGCAACGTGCAGTGGGGAGCGGTGGCGTAACGCCATCGCTGAATGATTGGTTGATCAAGGCAAGCGCCCACGCGCTGATCGCCGTGCCTGAACTCAATGTGCATGTCGAAAAAGATCGTGCCAGATATTATAAGAACGCCAATATCGCGGTTGCCGTCGCCATTGATGGCGGTCTAGTCACTCCGGTTATTCGTGACGCGAACTTAAAAAGCGTGCTCAAAATTGCTGCGGAGATGCAAGCGCTCACCGCAAAGGCTCGAGATGGAGCGCTAGTTGCGGAGGATATCGAGGGCGGAACTTTCTCGATTTCAAATCTCGGCATGTTCGGAGTTCGACAGTTCGACGCCATTATTAATCCACCCCAGGGAGCAATACTTGCGGTCGGTGCGGCGAGCCGACGGCGTCTGTTCACCGACGACGGCGAGGAGTACGTTGCTAAGGCTATGACCGTAACTTTGTCCTGCGACCATCGTGCCATCGATGGTGTCCAGGGCGCGCGTTTTCTCCAGGCATTGCGCGGCTTTATTGAAGAGCCGGCAGCCATGCTGCTTTAACATGAAGTTGCTCAGCCGCATCGCTATAGTCACGGGTGGTGCACAAGGCATCGGCTTAGCCATCGCGGCTCGATTGGCGGAGGATGGGGCGGCCGTTGGCATTGCTGATCTCAATGCACAAGCAGCGGCTGAAGCGGCAATGTTAATCGTATCACGGGGAGGCCGCGCAGAGCCTATTCCTATGAATGTGGGGGACACGCAGTCTATTGCCACGGCAGTGCAAACGGTGGTGGAACGCCTTGGGCCTCCCACTATTCTAGTAAACAACGCCGGTATTTATCCACGCGCTCCGACGCTGGCATTAGCACCCCAGCAATGGGATGCTACCCTCGCAGTCAACCTGTCGGGGGCCTTCTTTGCCGCTCGGGCCGTACTGCCGTATATGTCAGCAGCCAAGTGGGGTCGTATCATAAACATGAGTTCAATGATGTCTGCCACCGCGTTTGGCGGCGATGCTGCATACTGCGCGACCAAGGCAGGAATTCTGGGGCTTACACGTTCACTCGCTGCAGAATTCGGTCCTCACAACATTTGTGTCAACGCACTCTGCCCTGGCAACATCGACACTGTCATGATGAACGAGGTAGCACGCAGTGTCGAACTACGTGACAATTTGGAGGCCGGCTCCTATCTCAAGAGCCGCGCGCAATCGATACCGCTGCGACGATTGGGGCTGCCAGATGACGTAGCTAAAGTCACATCATTCCTATGTAGCGCCGATGCCGACTATTTAACCGGGCAAACGCTGCATATTAATGGGGGACTGTACTATCACTGACACGTGCTGAAGCGGGATTCCGTCTGCCAGACCACCCGGCAACAGGGCGCACGGGTGGCCGTACAAAGTGGCCCGAACTCTTAAGATAAGTGGCGCTATTCTCAATATCACGCACCAATGCCTGCGCAGCAGCGTCACCGTCACGCGCCTTCAATGCTCTGATAATGTCCCGGTGATGCTTTGCATTCCAGAGCGCCTTCGGTGATGGTGTCGAAAAGTAGGTGAAGGGTCCGGCTTGCAGCCATAGGCTTTCAATCATTGGCAACAATATCTCCGACCGCGCCGCAGCATAGATGGCGAAGTGAAACTGATAATTTAACGGCAATAGCGCATCGCGACGGTCTTCGTCGACCGCAACGCTCATTTCGGCATTTATTGCCTCAATCCGTGCGATAGCAAGCGGCGTAATATAGCGACTTGCAGCCCGTGTCGCATCGGCCTCAAGACGGACACGCCAGTAAGTAATTTCAGCGAATTTCTCTTCGGTCATAACCGGCACAATTACTTGCCGCGTGCCAGCTACCTGGAGCGCCCGCTCGGCAATTAATCGATTCACCGATTCCCGTACCGGCATGATGCTGGTGCCGAGCTGTTGAGTGAGTCCACGCAAAGTCACCTTGGAACCGGGCATGAAGGCTCCTGTCATTAACGCACGGCGCAATTCGTGATAAACCAAATTCTGTACGGTCGCTTTAGATTCTTTAGGCAACTCAGGTTTGTAATGTGCAGCCTGTGAACCGATTTTGCGTGGTTTATTTTTCATTCGTAGGTTTCCAGGCGGCGCATATTTAGACTAAACAGCAGTTGATACTAAATACATTGTGAAGACTACCAAAGTTTAAGGCCATGCGGGTGGTCATTGTTGCGTAGAAGGTGTTTATCGTCTGCCGATTACGTTCTGAGCGGTTGCGAGGTAGATGCAGCAAGCGTAAAGTCAAACTAAATAAATTGATCACAACTCGTGATCACAACGGCCCGAAGGTCGGTTCCGAGGATTTCACCTGTTCTACCAATAATTGAGCTGTCGGGGGTGTTGAGCATGACCATTACTAAAACGCCGTCTGTGAAGTTTTTTTCACGAGGTGATATCGATGGGTTCTTCGTTCTTAGCGCAAGTACGCTTTTGGATTTGATCTTGATGCGCGTGCTTATGGTCGGCTTGCTAGGTTTTAGCGAAGCCCTGTTTTACGAACGGGTCCTTCCAGCCGCTGCCACCGGTTTGGTGGCGGGTAATGCCTTTTACGCATGGCAGGCAATCAAACTCGGCAAGCGTGAAGGTCGCACCGACGCAACAGCCATGCCATTCGGTACTAGCGCGCTCGTGGCTATTGTATTTGTATACCTAATTATGTTTCCTGTGCAACAGCAGGCACTAGAGGTCGGGATGTCAAAAGACGCTGCCAATCTGCTTGCCTGGCACGCAGGAGTTATTGCTTGTTTCGGCTGTGGTCTGGTGGAGTTCTTTGGCGCATTTATTGCTCATCGTCTGCGTTCGCTTGTGCCACGTCCGGCGCTTCTCGTCGCCATAGGTGGCACTGGACTGGCCTTCGTCGGGATGGATTTTATCTTTCGCACCTTTGCGTTCCCGATTATCGGGCTTCCGACAATGATGCTAGTACTGGTTCTGTTTATCGGCGGAGCGAAGCTACGAACCAGAATCCCCGGCGGCGTCGTAATTGTCGGTCTTGGGGTCATCTTGAGCCTTTTAAGCAATTGGCTCAAACTGGAAACACCCGTTCATATGGAAACGATTTCTTTGCATTATGCGGGTCTTCATTTGCCAGTACCTGTGATCCACGAATTGATCCCTTCGCTACACTTTTTAGTGGATTTTTTCCCCGTAATTTTACCAATTGGCTTCATATTCCTTATTGGTTCCTTACAGAATATCGAAGCTGCGGCAGCGGCTGGCGATAACTACCCAGCAAAGCCTCTGCTGCTTATGAATGGAGGCGCAACTTTGATCGGTGCGGCACTCGGATCGCCGTTTCCTGTAACTATTTATCTTGGTCACCCCGGATACAAAAAAATTGGAGCACATTCGAGCTACTCGACCTTGAATGCCGTGTTCTGGACGGGCGTCTGCTTCACCGGCACGCTTAGTCTCGCCGCGGCTTATATTCCAATCGAAGCGGGCATGGCACTCGTTTTATATATCGGTATTGTTGTTTGCGCTCAGAGTTTTGAAGTCACTGATATGCGTTATGCGCCGGCGCTGGTTGTTGGTCTTCTGCCTGCTTTTGCTGCGTACGTAACGCTGGTTGTAAAACATAGCCTTGGCGTTGCGAGCTCAATATCTGGCGTTGCTTTTTTTACACCCGCTTTGACGACTCAGTTTGCCACACAGAGAAATTTCTTTGCCGAAGGATTGTTTGCACTTGGAAGCGGTTACATCTTTACGTGCATGGTCCTCACTGCGACGGTTATGTACGTGATTGATCGCGACTATTCGCGGGCGGCGTTGTGGTGCCTAATTGGTGCAGTGCTCGCTTGCTTTGGCGTGATACACGCTCACGAAATAGCCGCTAACGATGTTCAGGGCCATTTAAATCTACCGCTTCCGATTTGGAATATATGGGCGACTGGTTACGTACTGATGGCTGCGGTTGTGTATGCATGTAAATGGATCACTGTCCCCAGGGGGAATTAAAGACATTTCGCTATCATGGGCGGGTTATACTTGACATCTCTACTTTTTGTGATCACAATTCGAGATCACAATATTGCTTCTATCAGGGGACTCACGTTATGACTATGAATCTCGCTTGGGGAAGTGTTGCGGCGTTGGGGCTTGTTGGCCTGACCGCATCAGGAGCGGGATTTGCCCGTACGGGCGATGAGGGGTCTCAAGGTAGCGGTCTTGAGGAAATCGTGGTTACGGCGACACGCCGAGTAGAGCGGCTGCAGGATGTGGCCATCAGCGTCAGCGACTTCTCGCGTGAACAGATGGAAGCCCAGGGATTCAGAAATTTTGACGATCTGTCCCGATTTGCACCGGGTTTGACGTTTCTGCGCACAGCTGTGAGTTCATCCGGAAACTACAACGATCAAAGCTCGGACATTAGTATTCGCGGCGTGCAATCGAGCGCCGGCTCATCGACGACCGCCATCTACATCGACGACACCCCAATCCAGGGACGACACATCCCGTTTGGCGCATACAACGCGTTTCCGCAACTGTTCGATCTCGATCGAATCGAGGTACTTCGTGGACCTCAAGGTACGCTGTTTGGCGCAAGCGCCGAAGGCGGCGCTGTTCGATTCATCACGCCGCAGCCTAATTTCGGGCGATACAGCGCCTACGCGCGGTCAGAGGTCGCGTCCACCAGCAACGGCGCCCTTAGCTATGAAATCGGAAGCGCCATTGGCGGTCCGATAATCGATGACGCCGTCGCGTTTCGCGCCAGCCTGTCGTTCCGCCGCGACGGCGGCTGGGTAGATCGCGCCTCCTATTCGCGTGCCAATCCCGCCGATCCGCTCTCGCTGCCCGTATATGCGGGAACAACCGAGCGCAACTCGAACTCACAACAAACCGTGACTGCGCGCGCTACTCTTCGGTGGAAAGTGTCGGACGACCTGAGCGTGACACCATCAGTGTACTACCAAAGAAACCAGATCGATGACACTGCGGGCTATTGGATACCATTGTCCGATCCATCCAAAGACGCGTTTCGCAATGGCAATGCGCTGAAGAACCCGAGTGTCGACCCGTTCACGCTGGTCTCCCTACGGTTCGATTGGGACTTGCAATTCGCGAAATTTGTGTCGAATACCTCATACTTTTCGCGCCAACAGCACTCTGTATCTGATCTAACACAACTATCGCGCGCCCTTTATGCGTCGTTTGCCTTGCTGCCGAACATCTACCCTCGGCCCGGTGACATCAGTCCCTCGCCGTTCGCTGACACACAGTACAATTTTTTTCAGGAATTTCGCTTGGCTTCGCAGGACGTTGCGGCACGCTGGACCTGGAACACTGGGTTGTACTTTTCGCATACGAACGAGAATGTGAGCCAGTATGAGGTCGACCCGACTCTAAATCAGGAGGTTTTCGATTACGCCGGATTCAATATCTGCAATCCATCTCCGTGTCAGGGTAACGTTGTGTACAACGCGCCCGTAGATCGAATCGTCGAGAAAACTGTTGCGATATTTGGGGAAATTGGCCTAAAACTGTCAGACACGTTAAAAGCTACCGCGGGTTTGCGTTACGCAAAAATCGACTACACGGGCACGGTCGTCAATGCTGCCGGCACTGGAAGTCCTGACTACATCACTTCAGTGGACAGCGCCTCAGAAAAACCTGTTACGCCGAAGTTCTCACTAGCCTGGCAGCCCGACCGCAACGATCTTTACTACCTGAGCGCCGCCAAGGGCTACCGTGAGGGAGGCACAAACAGCGGCATTTTTAACCTCTGCGGACCCGATTTGGCCGCGATCGGATTAGCTATTCCTGCCGGTAGCACGCAGTTTGTTCCACCACCGTACAAAGCTGACTCGCTATGGAGTTACGAGCTCGGAGCCAAGAACACATTGCTAGATCGGCGCTTGCAGGTCAATTCGAGCGTATTTTTCATCGATTGGAGGAACATTCAACAATCCGTATACCTGCCGAATTGCGGCGCGTCGTTCGTAGCGAACCTGGGGCAGGTTCATAGCAAGGGTGGTGAGATCGAGGTGCGAGCCCGTCCAGTGGATTCTCTCGTGCTCGGGCTGACAGTCGCCTATCTGGATGCGAAGTCCACGCGGGCATCTTGTGCGGGCGACCTGACCTTTAGTGGGGGCGCCTGCGCCGGTGCTTCAACGCCCACGTCCGTGCCGCCAGTCGTGAGTGCAAACGATCATCTCGTGGGTTCTCCGTGGACTCTGCTGGCTTCGGCGGAATACTCTGCGCACTTGCCTGCTCTTGGTGATCGCACAGCGTACATTCGTCTCGACTTTCAGCATTCGAGTGCGCAGTCGGACCTGTTACCGACGCAGAATAAGCAAAACGCATTGTTCGATACAACGATTCCTGGGTTGCCCACGACTCAGAACCTCAACTTGCGCCTCGGCCTACGCTTCAGCAACCTCGATCTTTCTGTTTTTGTAAATAACGTGACGAACGAGCATCCGCTTTTGAGCGAATCGCGGGATGTGACATCCAATGCCCTGGACAACCTTTATTATGGGCGGTCGGTGCGTCCGCGAAGCGTTGGCCTTACCGCTAGCTACCGGCATTGATGTTTTGCCGAAATCGCCTATGAGACAGGATTCCCTAAGACTGGCTCACCCGGTTAGGCACCTGGGTAGCACAGCATTGCTTTGGGTGATGGCTGTGTTGTCTTGTTGTCCGCCCACAAGCCACGCAGCGGACGTCTCATTCCGTGCAGCAGATTTTCGCGCGCTCGTCGAGCGACAGGTGCAGGCCTGGACCAAGAGGGATTTCTCTCTCGGTGCAAAGGACTGGGCGGCTGACGGCGAGTTGGTCTCCCCCGGTGGGCGCTCAAAGAAGCCCGCTCTGCAGTCGGCAATGAAGGACTACTTCAAGAATTTCAGCAACCTCTCGGTGGTAGTGATGCAGACCTTCCTGTCTGCGGACGGCAATCTTGGGGCGGTTGAGTGGGACTGGAGTGTAACGCGGATTCGAGATGGGGCGCGAGGCACGACGCATGACGCAATCATCGTTGAGCTCGAGCATGGCAAAATAAAATCCTGGCGCGAGTACTTCGACTTCGGTAATTCAGTGGATGCCCGACCGTAAAATGTCCTCGCGAATATGGAACCCAATGCGTTGCCTCTAACGAGTTTAAGATGAGAAAGTGGTGGTTGGCGAGCACGATTGACCGCATCCTGATAATTTTGCTGACTTGCATTCCAATGTGCATGGGTGTACTAGCGTTCGTCAACAACATTGCTGATTGGAGCGGAACCCTGTCGCATGTGGTTACACCGTTGGTGACGCTCGATTCACTTCGTGACGTGCCACAGTTCCACTGGAGAGCCCTTCCCAGATCTCTGGCGCCGGTGGTCTACTTCGGAGTTACGTCCCTAGAGCTGATAGTCGGGCTGGTAGCGGGTTTTGCGGTCGTCTCCATGCTGCGGCGCCTTCGTGACTCGACAGCCGCGTTCACGGTGGCCTGCCAGCTCGCGCAGCGCTCCTGCACACTCGGCATCATTATCTGGCTGTTTTTTTTCTTTGTCGTGGCAGGAGATTGGTTCATGGCTTGGCGTAACCCCTCGCTGGTCGGCGTGCAACGTGACTCCCTCATGTACGCCAGTGCTTCAACGTTCATTCTGATCGCGTTGCGTGCGGCGGAGGCGCGGCTGCTTAAAGGCGGATCGACGGTCGGATGAACCCACTCGATGCGCGCCTAGCGCAGCAGCTGCGCCACATGGTTAGCGGAAGGAATATCAAATCCGTTCACCTCGGAGGTGAACGTTACGCACACCGTTAATCATGTTAATTCTCGAATGGTAGTCAGAGCGATATTCGCAGGGCAGCGATGGGTGAAAGTCTAGAGTAGTAGACGTCCGAACTGATGTTGGAGAAGCTTAACGAGGCGCAACGAACTCGCGGGAAAGTTGCGAATGCGCTGCTGATCTAGGGAGCCGTCGAGTTCGCACTTTGTGACGCCGGGCTGTTGATCTTCTCCAAATCCAAGCCCGATACCCTGCAAATTGCAGCAAACAGCCTAGTTTTACTCGTCCCGTTGAGCTTGGTAGGATCGAACTAAAAGTCACGGAAGATCGTGAAATTGGCTTCCTCACGGGCGATTCAACACCGAGCTGGATAAGATCCCGAACAGTGAATACTAACGCATTGCCGTCGGGAGACGGGATCAGCGAATCCGTTATGGTGTGTTTTGATACCGGAGAATTGAGATTGACGCTGCTCGCGTGATCACAAAAAAGAAGTGTCACACCGCCGTATCCTCGAACTGAACGGCCACATTATCGAGGATCACGCATGCGGGATTTGGTCAAAATGCACATCGATGGTGTCTGGCGCGATGGCGAACGCGATCAGCAACTCGACATCGTTGATCCGGTAACTGAAGAGATTATCGGAAAGGTGGCTATGGCATCGCGGAGCGACGTCGAAGACGCTTTGACGGGGGCCCGTCATGAATTTTGTGTGTGCTGAGCCATACTTTAATGAAAGGAGCGAAGTATGGAGATCAAGAAAGAGTTATTGGATGAGTTGTTACAGGGACGCGATCCAAAGTTAGTGCTTTGCTCCGCAGCGTTGCTGGGGGAGCTGAAGAAAGCCTTGGCGGATCGGATTCTGAGTGTTGAGATGGATCAACATCTCACAGAGTCGAAGCAGGATGAGGTTTCTGAGGCGCAAAGTCCTAATACTAACCGCAATGGGTACTCCGTGACCTATGCGGTGCTGGAGGAAGTCGGCAAGTGGCAGAGTCGGCCGCTGGACCCCCTATATGCCTTGGTGTCTTTGGATGCGTTGCGGGTGAAGATGCGCGATGAGGGCACGGTACGCAA
>JAYVYN010000182.1:0-38455 GCA_043784265.1 Gammaproteobacteria bacterium
ATGTAAGCCGCAACGTGCCTACTCGGCAAGCATGGACGCACTCGCCGTCCAGACTGGGACATCGATGGATTTCCCCAATAGCGATCAAGTGCGCCACCAGGTGTACTCTTTTTCTGGCGCGAAGAAATTTACGCTAGCTCTTTACGCTGGTCGCAGGGCGGCTCCCGGTGTATTTGACAGTGCCGGCCTAGTGACTCTTGGATGCCACATTCGCGGCAATATGCTCGGCTACATTTGGGTAACCGACTCTCCAACATCATGGGGCGAATATGACATCGGAAGACTACTAAAAGCACTGTATTCGGTCGTCTTACTGCTCGGCGGGTCTGAGCTTGCGCGCCGGATATCGCGCAGATATTACACCGACTTTGCGCTTCGCCGCCGAAGCGGTCAGCTACGGTGATCACGCCGTAAATCCTATTGACCTGACAGAGATTTATGCTGAGTGGCGCCGCCTATACCCTATCATTTTCAGCGATCAATACCTGGGCCGGTGAAGAGTTGCGTACCATTGGCACTCAATACACGTTGGACTGGTTGGGACTTACCCGGGGGCATCGTTTTGAATTCAATGTGAGTGCCGCAGCCTTTGGTTGGAACGATACTGCTGGCACCGTACTGGCCTCGCGCGGTTGGGGGCTAGTGATCGGCAGAGCACACTATTTGGCCGATTTGCTAATCACGGCCAACCGCTCCCACAACTCACGTCAATTTACCACGATCTAGACAGCCGCGCCGGTTACTATCTGGCGTCAAGCTTTCGATATAGCGGTATACCCGAACTGCACGCAATGCACTATGACAATCGTGCCAATTTGGCCGCCACCTCGCCAAAAAAAAGCCAGGGCAGTGCCTGTGCGACCTATTTTGATAGTCTTGGCGCTCTATGGACGCCTACGGAGGACGCAACGATCATTACCCAGTGGTTACATGAGCGTACCCTAGTTGACACAAATCTTCCGCAAGACGCAACTAGCTTTAATGGCGCATTTTTATTAGCGAGTTGGCAATCAGAGCCTTGGCGCTACAGCGCGCGAGTCGATCATTTCGCCACTCAACAAACATCCAGTTACTGTAAAGCTGACCTTGGCTATTTTTTGGGTGATCGAGGCAATGCCTGCACCGTCGCCTTGCAGCGTGATTTCGTGCCTCACTGGAACGCAACCATTGAAGGCATGCAAGTCAATAGTGATGTAGCCCAACGCGCCATGCTCGGTGTCCCGCTATCCGATAGAGAACGAATCGTGCAGATCGCACTTCGGTACGACCATTAACTCGCTCGCGCGTTCAGCAAATTCCCCGCTATAATGTCGCATGATCATTAGCAGCAAATCAACAGCACAATCGCCCCAAATTGATTTACGCAGCGACACCGTCACGCGTCCGTCGGCGGCAATGCGCGCAGCTATGGCGTCGGCTGAGGTAGGAGACGATGTATACGGGGACGATGCTACGGTGAATCGCTTACAAAGTGTTGCTGCCGAACGTTTCGGCTTTGCCGACGCGTTATTTTTCCCAACCGGAACGCAAAGTAATTTAGCAGCATTGATGACTCACTGTGATCGCGGCGACGAATACTTGGTCGGCCAAGAGGCGCATACCTACAAGTATGAGGGCGGCGGTGCAGCCGTATTAGGCAGCATTCAGCCCCAGCCGCTGGAGAATGATTCTGATGGCAGCATCGCCATTGATCGGATCGCCCATGCCATCAAACCGAATGATATTCACTTTGCGCGAACGCGGCTGTTGGCGCTCGAGAATACGATCGGCGGCCGTGTACTTACCCTCGCCTACCAAAGACAGGCCACCCAATTGGCTAGAGCCCATCAGTTAGGCACCCATTTAGATGGTGCGCGATTATTCAATGCAATCATAAAACTCAATGTCAACGAAACAAGCGCGGTTGCAGGTTTCGATTCGGTGTCGCTGTGTCTGTCCAAAGGACTCGGGGCACCCGCGGGGTCGTTACTGCTAAGCTCGCGCGATATTGTGGAGAAAGCCCGCCGCTGGCGCAAAGTGTTAGGGGGCGGCTTGCGCCAAGCCGGCATTTTAGCGGCCGCAGGGCTCTACGCGCTAGAACACAATGTTCAAAGACTAGCGCAGGACCATGCCAATGCAAATATCCTGGCCGACGGCTTAGGTCGGCTCGGCCTAAAAGTAGAATCGCCGCAAACCAATATGGTGTATGTCGTCATTCCAAGCGAGCTAACGCCCGACCTACAAAAGCATTTAACTCAGCGCAACATCCTCGCCTCAATCTCAGCGCGCACCCGATTGGTAACGCATTTGGATTTATCGGCGCCCCAAATCGCGTCCACCCTCAAAGCCTTTGGTGAATTCTTCGACGCAAAACGTTCTAGCGGAGAGCTGCCAATATAGGGTCGTGCAGCAGCCCATTAGTTGCAAGAACGGACGTGGATCGAAGCGAAATCGGCTCGCCATTGAGTTCCGTAAACAGCCCTCCCGCCTCCGTCACGATAGCCATCAACGCGGCAATATCAAGAATATTTACATCGGACTCAATTACCGCATCGATTTTACCCGCCGCCAATAAATGGTAGTGTAAAAAATCACCATAGCCTCGGATACGATCCACCTGCGTCACCAGAGCACCGTATTTACTCCACGCTGCGGAGCCAGCCAAAGATTTTATATTACCGGCAGACATAGCCGCCGACCCTAGATTCTGTATATTACTAACAATCAAGGGTTGACCATTGAGGAAAGCGCCGCTACCTTGCTCCGCGTAAGCCAATTCACCATAAATCGGTGCACTCGAAACCCCAAGCACAACTTTACCTTGCCGCAACAAGGCAATCTGGGTCGAAAACATCGGATATTCCCGGACGAACGCCTTGGTACCATCAATTGGATCGACTAACCAAAGATTCTCAATATTCTGGTCCTGGCAACCGGTTTCCTCCCCCCAAAAACCATAACTAGGAAATTGAGCACTGAGAATCTCGCGAATCACCGCTTCACAGCGCAAATCAGCCTCGGTCACCGGTGATTTATCGGACTTAATCCGCACTTCTAAGTTACTTCGATATAGGGTCCGCACAACTTCAGCCGCCCGCTTGGCGGCTGCTAGGGCAGCTTGTAGTTGCGGCGATTGCATACTCATATCGCAACCTTAACAAACCTTGTGCTACCGTCGCTGCCTAATTTTTTGGGAGTAGCTCATGGCCAATCGACTGAGTAAGATCTATACGCGTACCGGCGACGACGGCAGCACCGGCCTCGGCAACGGCGTGCGGGTGCGTAAGGATGATTTACGGGTTGAAGCCTACGGCGCCGTAGACGAGGCCAACAGCGCGGTGGGGATGGTACTTGCAACCCCTCTGCCCGAGCCAGTCAGAAATTGTTTGATCGAAATCCAGCATGATCTATTCGATCTCGGCGGTGAACTATGCATTCCCGGACACCGCATTATCCGCGCGGAGCAGGTGCTGCGCCTCGAAAACACTCTAGATCATTTTAATGAAGCACTGCCGCCTCTCAAAGACTTTATATTACCGGGTGGTGGGCTAGCTGCGGCGAGTTGCCATCTTGCACGCACCATTTGCAGACGCGCCGAGCGACGCTGCTGGTCGCTTGCCTATGTCGAGGCCGTTGCGCCCGAAGCGCTTCAATACTTAAATCGGCTTTCCGATTTACTATTCGTCATTGCGCGTGTGCTAGCGCGCCAGGAGCAAGGTAGCGAAGTGCTCTGGAGTCGATCTCGCTGACGCTAACGCGATTTCGCCCGTAGGTCCAAGATCGATTGGCGGGTCTTTGACCAATCAAAACTGGGACCCGGATCAGTCTTACGGCCAGGCGCAATGTCGCTGTGGCCTACCAATCGTTTAGCCGACAACTTCGGATAAGCTGTACACAATGCGTCAATTGCAGCAGCGAGCGCTAGATACTGCGCGGATTCATAAGGCACTGTATCCGTACCTTCGAGCTCAATACCAATTGAAAAATCATTGCAGTCCATCCGACCCCTATAGCTGGATCGCCCCGCATGCCAAGCGCGTTCGTGGAATTTCACATACTGCGTTATGGTGCCGTCGCGTCGCAACAGTAAGTGCGAGGAAACTTTTAACGTAGCAATTTCCTTAAAATGCGGATGCGCGTCAACAACCAGCGCATTGGCAAATAACTGGTCAATCCACGGCCCGCCGAATTCTCCCGGCGGCAGACTAATGCCATGGATCACCATGAGATCCGCTTCAACCCTCAAGGGTCGCGAATCACGGTTCGGTGACGGCATATAGTCCGCTCCAATTAAGAGCCCGGTATGCGTATTAATCTGCAAAGGCTTACCTCCTAATCCAACGGCTGCCATAGCATATGCGACAATGGACCATCCAGGAGCCGACAAGATGCGCTTAACCAGAATTTATGTTCCCACCCCCCTAAGTTCTGATTCCCAAATCGAATTGCCGCCCGATACTGGAGCGCACCTCGCCAAAGTTTTACGTGCGCGCAGCGGCGATACGCTAATTGTATTTAATGGCAATGGCGATGAGTTCTCCGCGGTAGTTGAAACGGTACGCGGTGCACGGGTCAGTCTGTCCCTGGGAGCAGGTTTGCAAGTAAATCGCGAATCCTCCTTAAAAGTGACTCTAGTACAATGTGTGCCGCGCGGAGATCGCATGGATTTCATCGTACAAAAAGCCACGGAACTGGGTGTCGCTCGCATCGTATCGGTCTTAAGCCAACGCAGCATCGTGCGGTTAGACGATAAGCAATCCGAGTCAAAGGCAACCCATTGGCGCGCCGTAGCGGCTAGCGCCTGTGAACAGTGTGGACGAAATCTACTGCCCGAAATCTGCATACCCCAGCCACTGCTGCATTATCTGGGAGCGTCCACGGCCAGTGGCCCGCGTCTTGTATTTGAGCCAGATAGCGTAGCGCAATCACTGCCGCAAAGCCCGCAAACAGAAGCGGAAATCGCCATAGGACCTGAAGGCGGGTTTGCGCCTGAGGAACTGGAAGCATTTCGGCTGTCGGGGTTTTTAAGGGTGCATTTGGGGCCACGCATTTTGCGCACCGAGACCGCCGCGCTGGCCGCTCTAACCTGGTTACAGGCTCGCTTAGGTGACATGCAAGGCTATTAAGGGATAACCGAAGTTTCCTCGGCCATCATTTCTTCTAGTCGATATAAGTCTGGTATCAACGGCGTCTCGTTGACCATATGGACCTGGCAAAATACCGGGGCACGCTCCGGAAAACTGCGCGAAGGATCCGGACGTACCACATCAGCATTGACTCGCACTAACTGCGGGAACCCTTGGGTCAACATACCAAAATAGCCGCACCGCAATTTACCCGCTGATGCATGGAAAATTAAGATCCGGGTACGATTCGATACGGTCGGCAGCACTTGCCCAAAAGCTCCTTCGAAGGCGACCACGGGTACGCTATGGTTACTCCAATTCACCAACCCCAAATACCACGGCGGCGAGTTGCTCATCTCAGCGGGAACTTGGTAGCTAATAACCTCCGCAACACACGCGCGTGGCACAATCAAACGCTCGTTAGCCAGCGGTACCAACAAACTATACAGCTCTTCGCGTAAATCAGACACCACTGCTCCCACGTGCTCGACGCTGGTTGACCAATGGCTCAATCGCATCTAGCAATTGACTTTCCTGATACGGCTTGCCCAAGTAGTCATTAACTCCCAATTCAATAGCGCGCGATCGGTGTTTTTCGCTGACTCGAGAAGTAATCATCACAATTGGGACATCACGCAAACGTGCGTCACCGCGCACATGCGCAGCCACACCATAGCCATCCATGCGCGGCATTTCAATGTCGAGCAATATAATATCAGGCAAGTGTTCCTGGAGCATCGAAACTGCGTCAACCCCGTCTTTAGCGGTAAGCACGCGCATGCCATTGCGCTCTAATAATCGCTGGGTGACACGGCGAACCGTAATCGAGTCATCCACCACCAGCGCAAAAATACGCCGATCCCGTTGATCCACCACGATTTCCGGAGTACGAACGCGCCACTCAGAACGTACCAAGGCACCCATATCTAGAATAATAACAATTCGGCCATCGCCTAAAATAGTGGCCCCGGCAATGCCACGAATAGCCGATATTTGGGGTCCTAAAGATTTCACAACAATCTCTCGACTGCCCACCAATTCGTCGGTCACCAACGCCGTTGAGTGCTCACCGGCACGAATCAATACTACCGACATCGCCGCGTCTGATTCTGGCAATACCGTGGCGCTGAGGCCCACGAAGGCTCCTAAATGCTGCACACGGTATTTCTGACCGCTGTATTCAAAGGGTGGTGAATCCTTGCCTAGATGGCGCACGACTATATTTTTCTGCACACGCACTACGCCTTCCACGGTCGCAAGAGGTAGCGCGTAAACTTCCTCACCTACTCGAACTATTAAGGCCTGACTAATAGCGAGCGTAAACGGCAATCGGATTGTAAAGCGAGAACCACTACCCGGCGTAGACTCAATAAATAGTCCACCGCCTAGTTTTTTGACTTCGGTGGCAACCACGTCCATTCCGACACCACGGCCAGCCGCCTGGGTAACTCGACCTGCCGTACTAAAACCAGGTTCTAGAATAAGTTGCATCGCCTCTTCATCGGTCAATCTAGACTGCGGATCAGCAAGACCCAACGAAATAGCTTTCTCGCGAATGAGTTTTACGTTAATCCCACCCCCATCATCGGTCACCACAATGACGACTTCCGCACCATCGCGCTCTAAACTGACCGAAATCCGTCCGACATCCGATTTCCCCAACGCGACCCGACGTTCAGGCAACTCAATACCGTGAACCACGGAATTTCGCAGCATATGCTCAAGCGGCGCCACAATGCGCTCGAGCATTTGCCGGTCAAGCTCTGCAGCGGCGCCCTGCACCACCAATTCAGCCCTCTTTCCCGTGTCATTAGCCGCTTGGCGAACCAGGCGAGTCAAACGTTGCACATGCCGCTGGAACGGTACCATACGGGTCCGCATCAGGCTGTTCTGTAGCTCAGTAATGACTCGAGACTGTTGCAGAAGCAAGTTTTGCGCTTCGCGAGTTAGCGATTCCAGCAAATTTTGAATGCTACCCACATCGCTGGACGTTTCGGCCAAGCCCCTTGAAAACTGCTGTAATGCTGAATAACGATCCAATTCCAGAGGATCAAAATCGTTACGTTGCGGATCTTCTTCTTGATGCTTATGCAATACCTGCGCCTCGGTCTCAATTTCCAAAGCGCGTAATTGATCCTTAAGACGTGTGACCGTACGCGCAAGCTCCGCTAAATTGAAATCAATGGAACTGACTTGCTGATCAAGGCGGGCACGGAAAATACTGACTTCGCCGGCATTGTTTAACATCGTGTCCAACAAATCAGCGTCGACACGCGCCATCTCGGCCCGCTCCACCGGGACAGGCTCACGACCCGGCAACGAAGCCGCCGCAGCCGCATCCGAGCCTATAATCGATATTGAGTCCTCGTTAAGACTGGGTCCGGACGACTCCTGTAGCGCCACTGCCGCACGTGCTGGCGCACTACCGCTGGTGACAATATCAGCCACCACACTAGTAGCAATGCCTGCCGTGCTAGATGTCACGCTTGGCGCGCTTGGCATTTCAGGCAACGCGGCAACAGGCGTTATGTTAGCTGCGCTTTCAGGCACCACCCCGGTGACCATATTGCGTAACTGGACAAGCAGAGCGATTGCTTCACCGGGTAAAGTCCCACCGCTGACAATATCGCGCATACGCGAAAGCTCATCGAGGCTCGTCTGTAAAAGCGTGTGCGCTCGTTCATCCGGTAATACCAGGCCCGCTTCAATCTGAATCACCAAACTTTCAAGCTCATGACTAAGACTGCCCATCGCGGAAATGCCGGCCATGCGAGCGCCACCCTTAAGGGTATGCAATTGGCGCTGCAGCTCAGCAACCGGAGCCTTATCTTTAGAATCTCGTTTCCAAGCGGCTAGTGAAATTTCTGCCGCCTCTAGCAATTCACTGGCCTCCTCGCAGTAAATGTTGGCAATTTCATGATCAAATGCTTCACTCTGCAGCGTACTCTCCGACGCCTGTAGTGGAACCGGCAACACCAAGATCGGCACTAGCGCAGATATGCTGATTTCGTTTTTAGCGTCGGCCAAGCGTGTGTCTAATTCAGTATCCAATTCGTGCAATCGCATTAGTAGCGCCGGCTGGTTCGCAAAAAATGCAGTTGATTCGTTAATATGTGATAGCACATCCTCGATTGCCCGCACAGCATCCGCAAGTGTAGCTAGGCCAATATTAGATAGCCCGTGGCCGCTCTCGAAAACCTTCCGCATGAAATGATTGAGTGGCTCCGTAATGCGGATACCTTGGCGCGCTTCCGCCATCTTCGAGCTACCGCTCAAAGTATGAATCGCGCGATATACTGCCTCTGGTAAATCGTGCGGTTCCGGTTGTGAAGCACGTTTGCCTAAATAATCTCGAATAATCGCCAAGTGGCTTGAAGTTTCCTTACTGTAAATATCATGCAGCTGGGGATCCATGACCGCCGCAACGAGCGCCGGGGACTCCAGCGCGGCTGGGCGGTCCTCAGGCGCCAGCGTGGCCTGAATCTGTTCCGGCTCGCGACCGTCCGCGAAAACAAAAGACTGCGCCATCAGAGCGTTCACCGGCACGTTGAGAGGTCTTCCAGTTTCGAGATGCTCTACCAGTTGAGGTAAAGCGGCAACTGAGACGCGCAGTTGAGCCATCATGCCGGGCGTCCGCGATAAAGTCTTATCGAGAATCCGATTCAATAGATTCTCGACCGACCACGCAAATTCCGCAATGACGCCTGCGCCCACCATTCGGCCACTACCCTTGAGTGTATGAAAACTACGGCGCAGGGTAACTAATGAATCAACGTCCATCGGATTTTGATCCCACACCGGAAACACTCGCTGAATCGATTGAATTTCTTCTTTCGCCTCTTCGATAAATAATTCCACAAACTGCGGATCCACTATTGGGGCCGGTGGGCTTGGGGTCACCGGAATTACCGGCATCGCAGGCTCTGGCGCGAACGCTAAGTCGACATTCAGAACTTTGGTGGTGTGATCCAAGATCAAGGTACTTTGCGGATCTAGTTTGACCGTCTTGGCATTGTCACTACCCGGCATTTCCAGCGACGGCACGCTTGAAGGAGCCTCAGAATCAAGCGCCTGCAAACATGTCTCGGCATTGTCCAACATGTACCAAGGGTCATTGCGACCGTTCTGCAGGGTCTCCATGTAGTACTCAATACTAACGATAGCGTCGGCTACCCGTTCCATACGCAATGCATCGGGTGCTTGAGCATGCGGTTCAATCAACTTACGCACATGCTTCCCAAGCCCATCCATTAAATCAACCGCGCGACCCTTGCCCAACATTAATAGACCCGCAGTGATTCCTCGCAGTAGTAGCGGTACGTTGTCGACTCCCTGAGGCGACGCCTCGGTGGGTTTTTGTACGGCCAAGGTCACCGCCTCTTTAATGCGCGCCAAATTGACAATACACTCACGCAGTACCGCTTCACTCACCAGACGATATTCGGTGTCTTGATGAGCGGGATCGGCAGGTGAAGGCTTGGAGGCAACCGGCAGAATTAAGCGAATCAACTGATCGTCCAGACTATCCTCCACCGATAGCAAAACTCCTGCGACGCTGACAAGCGCTTGCTCTGGCGGGGTTTTTCCATCCCCTATCACGCGTGATAGTTCAGTCACTTCTTGTTGGACGCGCTGACGCAATTCTCCTAATCCGAGGACACCGAGCGTATCGCTAATTTTCTTTAATAACTCGATTTGTGGTAACAGCTCTTCCCCGCGTCCGCCGCCTCGCCGCACGAAAATATCGAGGACATCTTTAACCTTAGAAAGATCTTCTTTTATAGCAGCCGCAACCGTACGCATCAGGTTTACGCTGGGCGCCGATAGGTTGGCACGCTCCTGCTCAACGGTGTCGTCCGTCGGCAATAATTCAGCAAGCCTAAAGGATGCTCGCACGGCACTAACTCGCCCGCCATTAGTCGATGCTTGCGCAACGTAATACAGTAAATTATTGAGCAAATCGATCGGTGCATCTTGGCAATAGCGCTCCTCACCCACCTCGTATAAGGCTTTAATCTGTCGATCTGCCTGGCCTAATAGGCGCTTCAACGTAGCGCTACTCTCCAGTCCGTTGGCCCGCAAACCTTCAAGCACTGCACCGCAGACCCACCACAATTGAAACACTTGCTGAGTAGTGGCGACCTGTTCGAGTTTCTCGGCAACCTTCGCCATGATTTCAAGATTCTGCGGGGTACGTTCGCCGCGAATGTAGCCGAGCAACCCGATTTGAAATCGTGAACGCAAGCGTCTCGCCCATTGAGTCACAGAAATCGAATCCTCACCCTCTGACTGCGAATGCGATCGCGCGGCTTGATCCGATCGTAAGTTCAGCAATAAGAGTGTCCCTTCAGACAAGAGGGGACTACCGCGTACCGAGCGCAGATCATTCAGCAATGGTAGCAAAACCAGTGCTAGGTCACGGCCACCCGATAAGACTCGTTCCAGATAGGTCGGCAATTGCACCATCGACCTCATCAACGCATCCAAGCCCTCCACCTGACGTTTTTGATCCGCGCTAGCACCGATCAAGTACCAGGTAACATGCTCCATTTCCTCGGCCAATAAAGCTGCGCCGTAGACCTCAACCAATCGCAGCGCGCCATGCGCCAAGTGCAAGTGCGCGGCGCACTTTTCCAATTGCACGTTCTGGTCGGGACGATCAGCGTAAGCTTCCAGCGCAGCCCGAGCATCATTAAGTGTGACCGCCAGTTCCTTGGCAACCACATGCAAAGTTTGCGAACTAATATCAGTCATAACTCAAGCACTGCCGAAGCGCATTAAGCACCAACGCCGCTGATTTTACGAACCTTTCCGGTACTGGGAATTTCCGCGGGCTGTTTCAATATTGGTAACCGTGAAGAGGTCGAGGCCGCTAAAGTGGTTGCTCCACCCCCGAAATCCGGCAGCCGAAATCCCGCAGCCGAACTCCGCAATTGCGTTGACAGAGCCGCAAGCTTGGCAATCGATGCGGAAGTTGCCGTGGAACTTTCCGCCGTCTGTGTAGATATTTCACGCACAACTTGCATATTCTTAGAAATGTTGCCCGACGCTGCGGCTTGCTGACGAGCGCTCGCCGAGATGTTCTGCACCAGGCTCGCAATTTGATTAGAAACCTGCTCAATTTCTTCAAGCGCCGCACCAGCATTTTCAGCCAAAAGCGCGCCACCCACCACATCGGTTGTACTACGCTCCATCGAAACCACAGCCTCATTGGTATCAGTCTGAATGGTGCGCACTAGCACTTCGATTTGCTTAGTTGCATTGGTGGCACGCTCAGCTAGGCGCTGCACTTCATCGGCAACGACCGCGAAACCGCGGCCCGCCTCACCTGCCATGGAAGCCTGAATCGAAGCATTGAGGGCAAGAATATTAGTTTGCTCAGCAATATCATTAATTAACTCAACAATATTTCCAATTTCTTGCGAACTTTCACCCAACCTCTTAATGCGCTTACTGGTATCTTGAATCGTCTCGCGTATCGCATTCATACCATCAATGGTACGCCGTACCGCTTCGCCACCCTTATGTGCAACATCGACCGAATGCCGCGCAACATCCGAACAACGCTCGGAATTCCCGGACACTTCCTCAATCGATGCAGCCATGTCGACCATGGATTCACTAGCAGCAGAAATTTGACGCGACTGCGCGCCACTCGCCTTAGCCATGTGTGCAGCTGCAGCTTGCGTTTGCTTGGTCGCTCCGTCTAGCTGAATAGCACTATTATTAATCGTGGTGACAAGTTTACGTAGCGCTTCGATGGCATAGTTAATAGAATCGGCAATCGCACCGGTTATATCTTCGGTAACAGTAGCCTGCACTGTAAGATCACCATCAGCTAAACTGGATAATTCGTCAAGCAACCGCATAATCGCTTCTTGATTGCGCTCGTTCTCACTCACCCGCAAACTAGTTGTGCGGTTACCGTTACTGGATTTCCAATAGGTCCAAACCAAAGCGATCAACGATAGCGCTGCAAGTCCCAGGAGCGCTAAAGTCCATAATTTAAAATTGGTTCCGGAGTTAGTGTGCGATGGCTTTGCAACCGCCTGCTCACGCGCCAAAGATCGCGCTAAAGCCGGCAAAGCGCGGGCCGCTACTTGTGCCTTTGCAATAGAATCTGTGGCGTTAATCGCCTTGCGTACGCTCGCTGCAAATTGCTGGTTACGCTGTACGACTACCTTCAACCGCTTCTCCGCGTCAACGCCGGTGACCTTCGATAAGCTTGATCCAGGCTCATCGCCCGATAGGCCGCGAATCACCTGTTGTAGAAATTCCAGCCCATCGGCCAACCGCTGCGCAGCAGGAGCTGCCTCACCAACGCCTAACGCCACACCATTCAGATCTTGCTGGATTCGCTGCACCGTTAGTTCAAACCGCTCTAAGTGACGGCTCATGCCTTCCAGTTTTTGCACCCCTACCGCGCTTGCCAGATCACCTAATTCCGACAAAAGTTTAGGCGCCAAGTCGCGAACCTCTTGGTTAACAGTACGAATGACCGCCACCGACGGCCTCGCCTCGTCAACTGTCGTAACCGCATCAGACAACTTGCGCAAACCAGGCGCGTCGGGCATGGCCTTAAGATGAGCCATACTTTTAGTCAGCTCATCGAAAGCGCTAGTCTCACCGCGCAGCGCATTCTGAGCCTCTAGCGGCACACTCTGCAAAAGCACAGCGAACTGATCACCGGCTACGGGTGGTACGTCATCCATCAACCAAAGCAACGTGCCAGCACCCAAAAGCGACAACACAATAAGCACCAGAAAACCCGACAATAGCTTGCTTCTTAACGGGTTATTTTCTTGTTTGGTCATTGTCTAATTTCCAATTGCAGTTAACTTGCGGCCTGCAAAAAACTCTGGCTATCAACTAAATTCTTTAATTTCAATACCGGCCACACCTCGCCTCCGCGGCGAAACGCCCCCGCAAGATAGCTATCGCAGCGAATCACGGTTTGTGGAGGCTCGGAATTAAATTCACTGTCGGCAAAGCGGCGAAATCCCAAAACTTCATCAACTATGAGTCCCGCCGGTATTTCCTTATGATTGACTATGATGATCCTAGTATTACGTCCAGCTGTCGTCGAACCACTTCCCAAAAATTGTCTAAGGTCCAACATGGGCAGAAGCTGACCGCGAACGTTCGCGAGTCCCTTCACCCAAGGTTTAACGCCCGGTATACGGGTTACCGCAGCCGGATAGCCCAAAACCTCACGGGTTTCCTCGCGTGCAGCAAGAAAAGTTTCGCCTCCCATCCTAAACGCAACGCCAACCCACTCGCGTGCTCCCGCAGGCTCAGCGGCGCTAACGGCGACTACGGCACGGCTGCGTTTCTCCAATTCCACTAGTAATTCAAACGGTCGATCGCGCAGCGCGCGCAGGCCATCCTGAGAGCTAGCTTCCGTATTTGTCATACGGCCAGAGCAGACTGTGCCTTTTCAACTAAAATCTGTGCCGACACGGGCTTTACCAAATAATCTACTGCGCCCTGGCGCAGACCCCAGACCCGATCTGTCTCCTGACCTTTGGTCGTTACCATGATAATGGGGATCAAGCGGGTCGCTGGATCGTTGTTCAACGTGCGAGTCGCTTGGTAGCCATTGACACCCGGCATCACGATGTCCATAAAAATAAGATCGGGTTTCATAGCCCGAGCCTTACGAATACCCTCCTCGCCATTTTCTGCAGACGCCGTCTTAAAGCCGTGCTTTTCCAGCGCTTTCTGCATGACAAATACTTCGGTCGGTGAGTCGTCGACAATAAGAATCAAAGGCATTTAAAACTCTCCATCATTTGTTTACATGGGCTTCAATCGCACCCAATAACTCATCTTTAGTGAAGGGCTTGGTCAAGTAATGCTCAGAACCTACAATCCGACCGCGTGCGCGATCAAATAATCCATCCTTACTCGAGAGCATAATGACTGGAATTTTCTTAAATACCTTGTTGTGTTTAATTAGCGAGCAAGTCTGATACCCATCAAGCCTTGGCATCATGATGTCTACAAACACGATATCAGGCTGGTGGTCGGCGATTTTTGACAATGCGTCAAAACCATCGACAGCCGTAAATACCTCACAGCCTTCCTTAGTGAGGAGCGTTTCGGCCGTCCGACGAATGGTCTTACTATCGTCAATCACTAGGACCTTAAGTCCCGTGAGTCTCGGCTTACCACTAGTGATCGTGCTCTCCATTTATCCTTCCTACGGAATACCTAAGGTTTCATAAGCTTTTTAACATATCCAAGGCTGGCAAGCCACGGAATCCCGTCAACATTTCGACCTATGCACGCCTAAACAAAGGGGGTCTAGTTCACAGTTCCATCAAGAGATCGGTTGTCAGTTGAGCTTGCGCTAAACTGCGGCCTACTAACTGGTTTCAACTTCCGAAGGATTGAAGTATGTCTGCCCGAGTCCGTCTGGTCGTGATTATGGATCCCATTGCCACCATCAAACCCGCTAAAGATAGCACTTTAGCCATGTTGCTCGCCGCCCAGGCCAAAGGTTGGGAGTTATTTTATGCCGAGCTAAAACACCTCTGGCTGCGCGACGGTGTGGCGCTCGGTAGCCTAAGGCCGCTGCAAGTGGCCGACAATCTCGACAATTGGTTTACCTTAGAGACCGCCACCACCTCCAAATTGGGTGAATTCGACGTCATTCTGATGCGGAAGGACCCGCCGTTTGATATGGAATACATTTATACCACTTATATCCTAGACAGGGCTCGCGATCAGGGCGCGCGAGTCATTAATGACCCGCAAGGGCTGCGCGATATGAACGAAAAAGTCTATACCGCGTGGTTCCCGGATTGTTGCGCACCCACACTAATTACTCGTGATATGACCGCCATGGGGGAATTCTTAAAGGAGCATGGCAAAGCGGTCTGCAAACCTCTGGACGGCATGGGTGGACGTTCAATTTTCGTCTTAGAACATGGCGATAAAAATCGCAATGTGGTTTTCGAAACATTAACCGAGTACGGTAGTCGCTATGCCATGGTGCAGCGCTATTTGCCGGAAATCGTCACAGGAGGTGATTGCCGGGTATTGTTAGTGGATGGTGAACCCGTGCCATTTGCTTTGCAACGGATGCCCGAAGCCAACGACAATCGCGGCAACCTCGCCGCCGGTGCGATTGCCATGAGCCGTCCTCTAAACAGTCGCGATCGCGAACTTTGTGCGAAAATCGGGCCGAAACTTAGTGCTGCGGGAATGCTATTCGTGGGACTAGATATCATTGGCGAATACATAACTGAAATCAATGTCACCAGCCCTACCGGCATTCGTGAAATTGATCAAAAAAACAACCTCAACATCGGCGCACTGCTTATGAATGCCATATCGAGAAAACTGACGGCATGAACGCTGAGGCTCTCAATATCGGTTTACCACCGGCTAATGACCGCATGCTAACTACGGGATTTCTAGCCGCACTCTTACATGCGATTGTGATATTGGGCGTAACGTTTAGCAGCCAAACTCATAACGAGACCGATAAGGACGCCCCCGCGCTCGAAGTTATCCTAGTCAACGCGGATACTCCTCACGAGGCCAAAAATAACTCGGCAATCTACCTCTCAGATCACAATCAGAAAGGTTTCGGCAATACCCGCCAGGGCGACGCACTAATCCCCAAATCGTCCGCCATCCCTGCACAGAGTCCTGGCGTTCCTTTAGGGCAAAGCATTGCTGACCAACAAATCGGCACCCATGCTGGTGACGACGAACTCGTCGCAACTCACGCCCCAGCGGTCAAAGTTTTGTACTTCGCCTCACCTAATGCCGCCAAAGACGCCTCTCAATTGCCCTTATTACTAGAAAATAAGCCCGACCTGGGCATTAAGGCCAACGATGACGGTATTGAGCTACGGCTACGCGGCGATTCGAAAAATCAATCGTGGATCGCGGCTGATACCCGTGAATCTGATGTCGCCGTGTATTTAGACAGCTGGCGGCGCAAAATTGAGCGCGTCGGTACCTTGAATTTTCCCGATGCGGTTCGCCGCCAAAAACTCTCGGGAACCCCGATAATCGATGTCACTATTGGGGCCGACGGTACACTAGTGCAGGCGCTGATTCGCCGCACTAGCGGCCACGCCGAGGTTGACGAAGCGGCGATGAGGATCTTGAAATTAGCGGCTCCCTTTGACCCGTTTCCGCGCGGCTTGAATGCTCAGCACGACGAAATACGCATCGCCTACGAATGGCAATTCCTAAGCGGCGTGGTACAAAAATCCAGCGTATTGCATTAGCGTATCGTATTAAGTAATCCTATGAGCACATCCCATTATTTAACCAATCAATTTTTGATCGCCATGCCATCGATGGGTGATCCGAATTTTGCTCAATCCGTCGCCTTGGTGTGTGAGCATAGCGCACGCGGTGCTCTAGGCTTGATTGTCAACAAGCCACTACCAATGCGTATGTCAGAAATTTTCGAACAAATGGATATCGACGTTCCCGATAGTCAACTACGTAATTGCCCAGTGTTGCGCGGTGGTCCCATGCAAACCGATCGCGGATTTGTAGTTCATCCTGCGCAAGGTACCTGGGATTCGACCCTGGTAATCTCCGATACCCTACACGTAACAACCTCGCGCGATATTTTACACGCCATGTCGCAAGGTACGGGGCCATCGAATGCCGTACTTGCGCTCGGGTATGCAGGCTGGGATGGTGGCCAATTGGAGGCGGAGATCCGTGCCAACTCCTGGTTAAACGCGCCAATCGATACCAGTATCATTTTTGACTTACCGTTCGAATCGCGGTGGCAGGCCGCCGGACGATTGCTGGGCATCGAACTTTCTCGTCTCAGCAGCTTAAGCGGCAATGCCTGAATCACTCCGGCCAACGCTTCCACAATTAGTCCTCGCCTTTGATTTTGGCCTACGTCGTATTGGCGTAGCGTGCGGCGATACGCTCAGCCGACATGCCTCCGCACTCAATGGTGTATCGGTGGGACCCAACAGTTCGCCCTGGGAGGGAGTCCATTCCTTAATACGTGAATGGCAACCGGCATTTCTGGTAGTCGGCATACCGTATAATGTGGATGGGACTGAAAACGTAATGACAAATGCAGCGCGTTCCTTTGCAAATGAGTTAGCGCACCGCTATTCACTCGAGGTTCGCTTAGTTGACGAGCGATACTCATCGTTGGAAGCCAGCAGCCGGCTACGCGAGGCCCGAGCGGCGGGGATAATTAAGCGCCGTGTCGTCAAGGCTGACATCGACGCGGTAGCCGCCTGTGTGATTCTGGAACGTTGGTTCATCGAAGGTATTTAGCATCCATGCGATCACAACAAGACTCAAAGGGGGGGCTACGCCATCTCATTAACTTACAAGGCCTTAGCCGCGATACCTTAACTAGCATTTTGGATCGCGCTGAATTTTTCCGCCGCCTACCAGGCCAGCCTTCTTATTCAGGTCAAGAACTGTGCGGAGTCACGATAGCTAATCTTTTCTTCGAACCGAGCACCCGCACGCACGCTTCGTTTGAACTTGCGGCGATGCGACTCGGCGCGCAGGTATTGAATTTAGACCTTCAATCCAGCTCGCGCGTTAAAGGCGAGAGCATGCTCGACACACTTTTTACGCTTGAGGCGATGAATACCGACATTTTTGTAATTCGCGACTCAGAACCAGGTGTACCCGAATATCTTATTAATCACGTCGCCGCACACGTATCAGTCATCAGCGCCGGCGAAGCGCATTTATCGCATCCCACACAAGGGTTACTCGATATGCTGACAATTCGCACCCACAAGCGCCATTTTGCGGGTTTGAAAGTAGCCATTGTCGGTGACATTAAACATTCCCGGGTGGCGCGCTCCGCCGCACAAGCATTGGCGACACTGGGTACCACCGACTTGCGCCTTGTCGCGCCAGAGCCACTACTGCCTGAAGAAGATTTTCCAGGGTCACAGCGCTTTACCCAAATCGAAGCGGGTATTGTAGGTGCCGACGTCGTGATGATGCTACGTATTCAAAAAGAACGCATGGAAAAATCCACTGCTCTAAACGATGTCGCTTATTTTCGCGATTTCGGCCTAACCACAGCGCGGCTTAAACTGGCCTCACCGAGCGTCTTGGTGATGCATCCAGGACCCATGAATCGAGGTGTCGAAATTGCCTCGGATGTCGCCGATGGGCCACACTCCGTCATACGGGAACAGGTCAACAATGGTGTGGCGGTGCGCATGGCGGTCTTAGCAACCATCGCGACCACATTAGCTCAGCACCGTAAAGCGCTTTGACAGCCTCCTAGCCAAAATTAATTTTGGTCTCAAGATTCGAACGCGAATCCGCACTAACTAAGGCTTCTTCTAACTCAATACGACCTTCGCGCACTAAATTATATAGCGCACTATCGAAACTTAACATCCCCCGTTCGGTACCCGTACGAATGGCTTCTTTTACCCCCATCACATCACCCTTCTTAATGAGCTCAGAAATATGCGGAGTGTTGACCATGACCTCTGAAGCTGCCACGCGCCCACCCTCTTTAGCAACCACTAGGCGCTGCGATAAAATGGCACGTAAATACTGCGAAAGATCCAAGAAAATTTGATTGTGTTGATCGCGCGGAAACATATTGATAATGCGATCCAGTGTCTCGGCACAATTATTAGCATGGAGAGTAGAAATACAAAGGTGCCCAGTTCCGGCCAAGGCTAGCGCCGCCTCCATCGTTTCGCGGTCACGAATTTCACCCACCAAAATGACATCAGGCGCCGCGCGAACTGCGCTGCGTAAAGCGCGCGCAAAGGATTTAGTATCCAACCCGACTTCACGCTGATTCACGATCGAATTCTTGTTGGAATGCAAAAACTCTATCGGATCTTCAATGGTTAAAATATGATCCGATGAAGACTCATTTCGATAATTAATCATCGCCGCCAACGTAGTCGATTTGCCCGCTCCCGCGGCACCAACCATCAGGATGAGACCACGCTTTAACATCACCAATTCCTTGTAGATGTCAGGCATGCCAAGATCTTCTAATCTGGGCATTTCCGCGGTGATATATCGCAACACCATGGCCGGATATCCGCGTTGATAGAAAACGTTTACACGGAACCTTCCTAAACCTGACTCCGAGATCGCAAAGTCGATCTCCAGCTCTTCGTTAAAGTAATCAATTTGCTCCTGCGTCATTAATCCCAACGCCGCTTGTCGCACAGTCTCGGGACTTAGTACCTGTTTATTGACTGGAAATATCTTCCCTTGGATTTTAATTTTGACCGGCGCGTTACAAGAGAAAAATAGGTCCGACGCCTTGCGCTCCACCATAAGCTTAAACAAAGGCTTTGTATTCATCACATAGCTAGACGCGGCTTCAGCCATGAACTAAAACACCTGCCCTTCTTCTTCTTCAACAATCTGCAGCGATTGATCCTCTTCTTCAGGATTTTTCACTTCACGCTTGCTATCTAATTTCACGCGTAAACGCAATTCATTCTTGGAGTCGGCATTGCGCAATGCATCCTCATAAGACACTTCACCGGCTTCATATAGTTCAAATAAAGCCTGATCGAAGGTTTTCATTCCCATACGATTAGAACGCGCCATGACATCCTTGATCTTAGTGACATCGCCTTTAAAGATTAAATCGGAAATTAACGGCGACTGCAGCATGATTTCCATAGCGGCGATACGGCCTGGCCCGGCCTCACGCGGAATTAATCGCTGCGAGACGAGGGCGCGTAAATTTAAAGACAGGTCCATTAGCAATTGCTCGCGTCGTTCTTCCGGAAAGAAATTGATGATTCTATCAATGGCTTGGTTAGAACTATTGGCGTGCAGAGTTGCGAGTACCAAATGTCCAGTTTCCGCGAATTGAATGCCGTATTCCATCGTTTCACGATCACGGATTTCGCCAATCAGTATGACATCGGGTGCTTGGCGCAAGGTATTCTTAAGCGCCAAGTGCCAACTTTCGCAGTCGACACCGACTTCGCGGTGCGTAATCACACAACTCTTATGTTCGTGCACATACTCCACCGGATCCTCAATGGTCACGATATGGCCACGAGTCTTTTCATTGCGATAACCAATCATCGCTGCCAATGTAGTAGATTTACCAGAACCCGTACCACCCACCAAAATCACAAATCCACGCTTAGATAGCACTACTTCTTTTAATATTGATGGCAAAGCCAATTCTTCGAAAGAAGGAATTTTTGCGTTAATAGTACGCAGCACAGCACCCGTGTGGCCCTGCTGCACGAAGGCACTCACACGGAACCGCCCAATACCTGGGGGAGAAATCGCAAAGTTGCACTCCTTGGTCGAATCGAACTCTTTGGTTTGACGGTCATTCATAATGGCTCGGACCATTCCGGCCGCCTGTTCCGGCGAGAGCGAACGTTCAGACTGAGGTCGTATTTCACCGTCAATCTTGATTGCCGGAGGAAAACCCGCAGTCACAAACAAATCGGAACCCTTCTTGTCGACCATGCGTCGCAGCAAATCCTGCATCAATCGAATAGCTTGTTCGCGTTCCATTTAAATGCTGTCCTTGTTTTGAGCCTTGTAACGCGCTTCTTCACGGCTTACCACACCCTTTTGCACTAAATCCTGCAAACATTGGTCCAGCGTTTGCATACCCTGACCCTGACCCGTTTGAATAGCCGAATACATTTGCGCAATCTTTCCTTCGCGGATTAGATTGCGGATCGCTGGGGTACCGATCATGATCTCATGCGCCGCAATCCGGCCACCGCCCACTTTTTTCATAAGTGTTTGCGAGATTACTGCCCGTAAACTCTCCGATAACATGGCACGTACCATGTCTTTTTCGGCCGCCGGGAACACATCGACGATACGATCAATAGTCTTAGCGGCAGAGCTGGTATGTAACGTGCCAAACACCAAATGCCCGGTTTCAGCCGCCGTCAATGCTAGGCGAATTGTTTCAAGATCGCGCATCTCTCCCACTAACACAACATCAGGATCCTCACGTAAAGCCGAGCGCAGCGCTTCTGTGAACCCAAGTGTATCGCGATGCACCTCGCGCTGATTGATCAAACTACGCCTACTTTCATGCACAAACTCGATAGGATCCTCAATCGTGATAATGTGATCTGGACGATTGTCATTACAATGATTGACCATACCCGCTAAGGTGGTGGATTTACCAGATCCGGTAGGCCCAGTCACCAGCACCAGGCCGCGCGGCAACATGCACAGATCTTTGAATGTTTTCGGTGCGTTCAACTCGTCCAAGGATAGTATGGTCGATGGAATACTGCGGAAAACGGCACCGGCACCGCGATTATGATTAAACGCATTGACACGGAAGCGGGCTAATTTAGGTATTTCAAATGAGAAGTCAGTTTCGTAAAACTCTTCGTAGGCCTTACGCTGTTTATCATTCATGATGTCATACACCATGCTATGCACTTCTTTGTGCGCCAAAGCTGGCATATTGATGCGCTTGATATCGCCGTCCACCCGAATCATGGGGGGCACCCCTGCTGATAGGTGTAAATCCGATGCATGATTCTTTACTGCGAAAGCGAGAAGCTGAGCGATATCGACCGCCATATGCGGCTCCTAAATTAAGCTATTTGTGTAGCCACTATTATATAAGACAGGGTCACCCCCTAATATGTTAATTGGTCCGCAGAATTTAGCGCTTAACGTCAATCTAGTGCAATCTCGCATCGAATTAGCCGCTCAAATTGCCGGTAGAGCCCCTTCTGGGGTCACATTGATCGCAGTCAGCAAGACCCAGACTAGTGCGGCGTGCCGAGCAGTTGCCGCAGCTGGAGTCACGGATTTTGGAGAAAATTACCTTCAGGAAGCAGTTTCAAAGATAGATTCCCTAAGTGATTTAAAACTGTGCTGGCATTTCATCGGTCGTTTGCAGTCCAATAAAACTCGCACTATTGCCCTTTATTTTGATTGGGTCCACGGAATCGATCGATTCGAAATAGCTAAACGTCTGTCGGATCAGAGATCTTTACATAGCAACCCGTTAAACCTTTGTATTCAAGTCGCATTGGTTCCAGAACCTACTAAGGCAGGCCTCTACCCCGAGGAAGTATCTGATCTCGCGCGAAAAATCACAGCGCTACCCCGCGTGCGGCTGCGCGGCTTAATGTGCGTACCCCCAGCGCAAACCGACACCCGTGAACAATTAGCGGTGTTCATTCGCTTAAAACAGCTACTCGATCAATTAAATGACCAAGATTTGCAGCTAGACACCCTTTCAATGGGAATGAGCGAGGATTTTGAGGCTGCTATCGCCGCAGGAGCTACCCACGTGCGAATCGGATCGGCCCTATTCGGACCCAGAACTTTCGAACCAAGAATTAAAGGAAACCCATGAACACAATACGTAGATTGGCATTCATTGGCGGCGGCAATATGGCGGCAGCGCTTATCGGGGGTCTTGTTAAGCGCGGACTCCCCAGCGGCCATATCGTAGTGGCCGATCCTAGCGAAGAACAGCGCAACCGCTTAAGCCGCGACTACGCTATCGAGGTCACTAATGACAATGTCACGGCCATTCGAGGCGCAGAAGTAATAATCCTTGCGGTAAAACCGCAGCAAATGCGCGCCGCAGCCTTAAGCCTTGCTCCAAACCTGAGCCAGCATCCGCTCATAATTTCGGTTGCAGCAGGAATCCCTCATGCCGCCTTGGCGCGCTGGCTCGGACCCGACATACCAGTGGTACGCACCATGCCCAATCGGCCTGCCTTGAACGGCTTTGGTGCCACAGGACTGTACGCTCCACCTAATGTCGGTGCCGCCTATCGTGCCTTGGCGGAATCTATTCTGGCTGCGGTGAGTGCAACTGTATGGGTAGAACATGAATCTCAGATGGATACTGTCACCGCACTCTCAGGCAGCGGCCCCGCCTATTTTTTCCTGTTTATGGAAGCCCTCCAGGCAGCCGCTCATGAGCGCGGCTTACCCAATGAGATTGCGCATCAATTGACACTGGAGACCGCGTTTGGTGCGGCACAAATGGCGCGACATTCCACAGAACCTTTAAGCAAGCTGCGCGAACAAGTGACCTCTAAAGGTGGGACAACCGCAGCGGCACTTGCAGTATTAGATGCGGCAGGACTACGCGCCATCGTAGGCCATGCCGTGGCGGCGGCTGATCGCCGTTCTGCTGAACTGGCGCTAGAATACGGTGGCGAAACCCCGCCTGCGCAGAACTAGACATATGGAAGCTATTAGGTACATCGTTGATACCTTGTTCTGGTTGCTAACCTTAGCCTTTGTGCTGCGCTTAATTTTTCAAATCGTACGTGCTGATTTTCGCGACCCCATGGCGGACGCCATCGTGCGGATCACGAATTGGCTGATTTTGCCGCTGCGCCGCGTCTTGCCGCCTATCCGTAAAATTGACACCGCCACAGTTTTAGCGGTGCTTATCGTCGCGAGTGCGCGCACCGCTGCGGCCTTGGCACTCGGTGGTTACGGGTATGCTGACCCTGTGAATTTTCTAAGAATAACGCTGGTGGGCCTAGTTGACACGGTGTTGCGCATCTACCTTTTTGCGCTCCTAATCTATTGGCTGACCAGCTATTTGTCGCCAGGTGGCTACGCGCCAGGTGTGCGCTTGTTCGGTCAAGTATGCGAACCCATCTTAAAACCTGTACGAAAAATAATCCCACCCATAGGACAAATCGATTTTTCTGTACTATGGATTTCGATCGCAATTGGCGCCTTATTAATTCTACTGCGCTGACCAGCAATAGCGTCTATATGACTGAAATCACAGCAAACGGTGCGCTCGAATTGAATACGCAAGGGCCTTCCATGAGGCGCGAAAGCTAGAAATATAAGGGTTCCTACGAACTAATTTAGGAAATTTTTTTCGCAATTTCGCTAAACATCCGCTTTTTTCTGTGTTATTTTCGGCGCCGAGTTGAATTTTTGGGCATTTAACGCCCGTTTTCGCAAACCACCAGGAGATTTTAATATGGCGAAAAAGAATGCAGCGCCGACCAAGTCTGAAATTCTCACTAGCATTTCGAAGGAAACAGAGCTCTCCAAGAAACAGGTCGGAGCCGTGTTTGATTCACTTTCGGCTTCGATCAAGAAGAGTCTGCGCGGTCATGGCGTGTTTACCCTTCCCGGTCTTTTGAAGATGAAGGTTGTCAAGAAGCCCGCCACTAAGGCCCGTGAAGGCGTGAATCCTTTCAACGGGGAAAAAATGATGTTCAAGGCGAAACCTGCGAGCAAGAAAGTGCGTATTGCCGCGCTCAAAACGCTTAAGGAATTCGTGAACTAGTTTCTTTAGCATTCCGGACGACCGAGATTTCAGTCGCTCCGGAATGTATCTATCAATACTTGGCGCAATTCCGCCAGCTGGCCATGAAAATAATGACCCGCACCCGACATCACGATAAGCGTCGGTTTAGGGACCTGCAATCCAGTCCAGTCGATAACACCCTGAGGCTCGACCACGTCGTCAGCATCGCCTTGAATCACCCACCAAGGGCAGCTAGGGGTCTTCAATCCGGAAAAATTAAAACGACCGATCGGTGGCGCAATACTGATCAACCGGGCCAATGGGTAAATTTCGCTTAAGCGTAAGGATACGAAAGCGCCAAAGGAAAATCCCGCCAGCACCACGCCTCTGCCCGGCCAACGTTTTGCGCCCCACTCGACTATTCGCAGCGCATCAGCGGTTTCGCCCTCGCCGCCATCATAGGTTCCCGCGCTGCTGCCCACTCCCCGAAAATTGAACCGCAGTGTAGGAAGATTCAGACTTTTGAAGGCACGCGCCACGGTGGTCACTACTTTGTTATCCATAGTACCGCCATACAAGGGATGCGGATGACAGATAACCGCGTACAGCGCCCCTACCACGCCCGGATCATCGACTATCGTCTCAATCGACCCTTCCGGACCTTCGATAAGCTGAGACTCGCTCAGATGCAACGCCACCAGAGCCTAATAGCTCCGATAACATCATCAATTTCATCCACAAATTGCAACATCCACTCCATAGTCATACCTTAGTCCATTATCATTGTCGCGAACCGTGAACGCTTTCACAAGCTCAAGGATGCTTATTCACCCATGCAGCGAATCGTTATACTGAACCCTAAGGGTGGCTCAGGTAAAACCACGATATCGACTAACCTCGCGAGCTATTTCGCTAGCCAGGGTGACCGCCCTGTATTAATTGACAACGATCCGCAAGGCTCAAGTAGCCGATGGCTTAAAAAGCGCAAGCCGCACCAGGCGTTTATCCATGCCATCGCAGCATTTGAACGCAATAACAGTATGACTCGCGCATGGCAAATGCGGATTCCCCCCGAGGCTGCCCATGTCATTGTTGATACGCCGGCAGCGGTTCCATCGCAGCAGATGCCAGAAATGACCCGCGACGCCGATGCCATTATTGTGCCGGTACTTCCCTCGGACATCGATATACACGCGTTTTCAAAATGCATTGCCGACCTGCTTTTAATCGCAAAAGTGCGGCGCGACGAAAATCGGATCGCTGTAGTTGCGAACCGTGTGCGGCGCAGTACAGTCGTTTATCAATCCCTCATGCGATTTTTAGACACTCTTCGCATACCGGTCATCACGACCTTGCGAGATTCGCAGAACTATGTGCGAGCTGCTGAACTTGGCGTCGGCTTACACGAAATGAAAACTCATCAGGTATTACAAGATTTAGAAGACTGGAAACCATTGCTTGACTGGTTGAACGCCAAGGCACCGACATGGCGACCCATTGTCAATTCACAACCAGGGAATGCTGCTTAGATCACAATATATTTGTTGCGATTATTTATCCCAATTACCGCGGATCTTCTCGGTCCAAGTTTTATAACTATGCCAGTTATAAAGACTATTGGTGATCGCTGCATGCCGACCACCGGGTTTATATAATTTAACCGGCGCGCTTCCCGGTTTAACAATACCTGGTTCGGAGCGTGGACTGCGTCGGTCCACGCCTGTGTACCTAACTTGCTCTCTGAATTCACTCATCGTTGCGTTACCTCGGTCGATGTAAGGACGTTATGCGTGACGCGTCTTTCCTGACAGGAACTGTGTCACAGGCAATGCCCCCTCGTCCTAAGCTCAAGCATACGTTGGGATGCGTCTCTCACAGAATGTCGCGGTAAGTTAAATGCGCGAGGTTTACGCTACGCGACTAAACGATAGCACGGCGTGTATTGGGCACCATTGAGCTTCATACGCCCCTGGGCCACAAAGGCCTTAAGTAACTGATCTAAGGGCTCCATAACGGCCGGTTCACCGCGAAGCTCAAATGGTCCGTGACGCTCAATGGCACGAATGCCATATTCTTTGACGTTACCGGCCACTATTCCGGAAAAAGCGCGCCGTAAATCCGCCGCCCGCTCGTGCACCGGTCGATCCATGGCGAGCGATAAAGAATTCATATTTTCGTGCGTCACTTCAAAGGGTCGCTGAAATTCTGCGGGAATTTTCAGTAACCAGTTATAGCAGTAGGAATCGTTATTTTGCCGACGGTAATCACGAACCTTAGATAGTCCCTGAACCATGGCGCGCGCCACCGCCGCAGGGTCATCAATAATTATCTGGTAACGCGATTGCGCCACAGCACCTAACGTCGCGCCGATAAAGTGATGGATTTGTTCAAAGTACTCGGCACTACCAGAAGGCCCTGAGAACACCACAGGAAACGGCAATCCATCGTTCGCGGGATCAGTCAAAATTCCGAGCAAATAGAGAATTTCCTCAGCGGTACCCGCGCCACCCGGAAACACTACGATACCATGACCCAAACGCACGAACGCCTCTAAACGCTTCTCGATATCCGGCATGATCACCAACTGACTCACAATGGGGTTGGGCGATTCAGCGGCAATTATCCCCGGCTCTGTGATCCCGAGGTACCGACCACCGACGATACGTTGTTTGGCATGACCAATAGTTGCACCTTTCATCGGACCTTTCATGGCACCGGGACCACAACCGGTACACACGTCTAAATAGCGTAGGCCAAATTCATAACCCACTTTTTTGGTGTAATCGTATTCCAGCCGACCGATTGAGTGCCCCCCCCAGCAAACCACTAAATTTGGCCGCCCTTGTGACTCCAGTACCCCTGCATTGCGCAAGATATAAAACACCGCATTGGTGATACTTGCAGAGCGGGTCAAATCAAATCGGCCGCTCTCCATGATTTCATTCGAGATAAAGACCACATCGCGCAACACCGCGAACAAATGCTCTTTCAGGCCCTTGATCATCTGACCGTCCACAAATGCCGTAGCCGGGGCGTTTTTAATTTCAAGTTTGATACCCCAGGCTTGGCGCACAATCTTTAAGTCAAAATCACGGTATTTATCAAAAATTATTCGCGCATCATCAATATCGCTACCAGAATTAAGCACCGCGAGCGCGCACTGACGAAATAGGGGATACAGGCCGCCTTGACCGGTATCATGTAGCTGTTCGATTTCTTGCCGGGATAAATGCTCCAGGCTGCCTTTAGGAGTTACCCGTGCGTCGACCATATCCGACGAAAGAATAGTTGTTTCCAAGGGTTAAATTTCCTTCAAGGTAAAATATCGATGGGTATATTGTCTTGCGTCAGCATCCAAACCTCGACCATATCGGAGTTCGATAGCGCAATGCAGCCGTTAGTCCAATCACTGGAGGTGTAGTAAGAGGCCGGATGGTGCGGGACGTTAGGTTGTCCGTGAACCATAATTGACCCTCCTGGTACCCATCCACGGCGACGCGCGCGTTGTGCGTCCTCTTGATTGGGATAGGACACCTGGATCGACAGAAAAAAGTCACTGCGAGTGTTGCGGCGAGTCAGTAAATAATGCCCCTCAGGGGTTCGAAAGTCGTGCTCACGCTCCTTTTGACCGGTAGGACTCAAGCCAAGCGCGACCGAATATTCGCTAAGCAGCTGGTTATCATTGTATAACAACAGCTTATGCTCTGACTTGCGCACAACCGCTCGCGTCGCCGTAACCCGCTCGGCTACCGTGAGTGGGGAGTAGCTTAAGCAAGCAACCATGCTCCACAGCAACAGACGACGTATTGAATTGAACATAAATAAAATTATAGCGCGATCATCGAACGGGAAAAACGGCGCTAGATCACGTCCTGGGTATAATGCACGGCATGCGTATGCGACATTTCGGTTTTTTTATAATCTATTCATTGATTGTTGGATGTGCCGCAGAAACTGCCATCAAACCTGAGTTTCTTGACGAACGCACCGCAATTACCGTAGCGGCATTGCAAAATCCGATTGAAATGGTGCAACTCGGAACCTTAAGTCTCGGCAAGCGTGCCAGTTTTGCCTATTTTGGCCCCGTGGAATGGAATCGAATGGGCGCAACTCAATTCGGCTTGTGGGTACACATAGCGCCAGGCAACGATCAGCCTATCCGGGACATTCACGAGGCGAGCGCCGTAGTACTGCTACTCGATAATAAGGCTGTACCGTTAGTGCTCATAGAAGCGCCGCCTCTCGAAAAAGAACCGTATGAACCCAAAGTCTCTTGGGGACAAAGCGCCTATTTTGAATTAAATTCAGCAACGCTTTCCCATTTGGGCAATAGTCGAAAAATTGAGCTGCAATTTCGCGGCCAAAATATCCAAACTGTACGCTTCACCGAAAGCCATGATAACCGTGCCGTTTTATCGGAGTACGCTCGCGCACGCCATGCGGCTCCGTAGACGACGCGTCAACCGCATTTTGAATCGCCGCAATTCAAACATGTGTTGCAACCATCCATCATCACCATAGCAGCCGTACTACATTTAGCACACAACTGAGCACCTTCCGGAAAATGTGACTTAGAAAAAGCGTCCGTCTGCTTAGTGCGTGCCTCGAACTCGGCACGCTTTTCCTGCACTAGCTTGCGTTGATGTACATCGAGTTCGGGTTTCTTAAGGAGTCCGATTGATTGTAGGTGCCGTTCAATCACGTAGCCCAATTCGGCAATTGTTGATGGCATAAACTTGCCACCGGGTTGCCAATAGCCGCCGCGCGGATCGAATACCGCCTTAAGCTCGTCGACCAGAAAGGTCGTGTCGCCGCCCTTGCGAAAAACCGCCGATATCACGCGGGTAAGCGCCACAATCCATTGGAAATGGTCGAGGTTTTTGGAATTTATAAATACTTCGAAAGGTCGACGCTGCTCGTGCGGAGTTCCCTCATTCAGCAATAGGTCGTTAATCGTCACGTACATGGCATGATCAGATACCGGCGTTTTAATCTTATACGTCGATCCAATCAGTACCTCAGGCCGCTCTAATTTCTCATGCATCCAAATGACATTGTCTTGAGTCTTAAGTGCCTCTTTGGCAAGCGGAACCTCTTTAGTCTGAGGCTTAAGAACGCGATACTTGGCAATTTTTTTGTCGATTTTAATATGAGTCATGATCAAAATTTCCCGTAATAGCCTTCTTTCAAGGCGTCAAAAAGATTGGCAGCGGAATGCATTTCGCCGTCATACTCAATCTCATCATCGCCTTTCGCTTCGATTTCAGTACCGTCCTCAGTCGTAAATACATACGTCGTGTTCTTAAGATCTTCATCTTTGACCAATACACCTTGAAATGCCTCAGGATTGAAACGAAAAGTAGTGCAGCCTTTTAAGCCTTTTTCATAAGCATAGCGATAAATATCTTTGAAATCTTCATACGGATAATTAGTCGGAACATTCGCAGTCTTCGAGATGGACGAATCTATCCAAATTTGCGCAGCCGCCTGAATATCCACATGTTCCTTGGGGCCAATATCATCCGCTGACACAAAGTATTCTGGCAATTTTTCCGCTGGGTTTTGTGAATCTGGAACTGCGCGCGAATTAACTAACTCGCGATATGCTAGCAATTCAAATGAAAACACATCGACTTTTTCTTTTGATTTCTTACCTTCCCGAATCACATTGCGAGAGTAGTGATGGGCGAACGACGGCTCAATACCATTTGACGCGTTATTAGCAAGCGACAGCGAGATTGTTCCGGTGGGCGCTATCGATGTATGGTGCGTAAAGCGCGCGCCTATTTCCGCAAGCTCATCAACTAACTCCGGCGCGGCTTCAGCAATTCGCTGCATATATCGGCTATAGCGAGCATGCAGTACTCGACCTAAAATACGCGCGCCTACACGCCATCCATCTTTAATCATTTCAGGGCGCTTGCGCAGCATTTCAGGTGTCACATTAAACTCTTCATTCATGATCGGCGCCGGACCCTTCTCGCGGGCCAATTCCAATCCTGCTTCCCAACCCGCCATTGCCATTTCACGCGATACATTCTGCGAGAAAGCTACCGATTTCTTCGAACCATACTTCATGCATAACATCGTAATAGCGGATCCTAATCCTAAAAAACCCATGCCATGGCGGCGCTTGCGCAATATTTCATCACGCTGTTGCGCCAGCGGTAGGCCATTAATCTCCACCACGTTATCCAGCATACGGGTGAACACTTTCACCACTTTACGATAGGTCTCCCAATCAAAACGCGCATCATCGGTAAACGGTTCGATCACAAACTTCGTGAGATTCACTGAACCCAACAGACATGAGCCGTAAGGTGGCAATGGCTGCTCCCCGCAAGGATTAGTGGCGCGGATATTCTCCACCCACCAATTATTGTTCATCTCATTTACCTTATCGATCAAAATAAATCCGGGTTCGGCGAAATCGTAGGTAGACGACATTATCAAATCCCACACACGACGCGCAGGCAACATTTTATAAATCTTACACGCGACTAATCCGGCATCATTCGACACATAGCCGGCAGTACTCGGCCATTCACGCCAAACAAATTTCATTGAGTCCGCAATATCGGGTTGGTCCGCTTCAAACTCTTTGATGTCTAGAGGAAAAGCGAGGCACCATTGGCCGTCGTTCTTAACGGCGTTCATGAATTCATCGGTAATCAATAAGGACAAATTAAACTGACGCAGTCGTCCATTTTCACGTTTGGCGCGAATGAACTCCAACACATCCGGATGTCCTATATCAAAGGTTCCCATTTGAGCTCCCCGCCTACCGCCGGCGGAGGACACCGTAAAACACATTTTGTCGTAGATATCCATAAAGGACAGTGGCCCGGAGGTATAGGCACCGGCTCCCGACACATAGGCGCCACGCGGACGTAGCGTAGAAAACTCATACCCTATTCCGCAACCGGCTTTAAGTGTCAGTCCCGCTTCATGCACCTTATTCAAGATATCGTCCATCGAATCACGAATCGTGCCCGATACGGTGCAATTGATCGTCGAGGTTGCTGGCTTATGCGCCAATGCGCCGGCATTTGAGGTCACTCGACCGGCGGGAATGGCGCCTTGGCGCAATGCCCACAAAAACAACTCGTACCATTGCTCACGCAATTCTTCTATTTCTACATCAGCTAAGGCTCGTGCTACACGCTTATAAGTATCGTCCATTGAGTGGTCGATTGGTGAGCCGTCCTTGGCTGTCAAACGATATTTCTTATCCCAAATATCAATTGATGCGTCTTGAAACGGAATGCTACCAACGCCTTTGGGCTGTATTTTAACCACCGTGTTCATGTTTATTAATGCCGCTCCATTGCAAAAAAAACCAAGCCCCACCGCAAATTTCTTTTGGATGCAGAATAATTTAACGTTTGGGGAACAAAAAAATTTAGTAACCACAACATATTGTGTCAGGGGTAGAAGGTTAAAACGTGTGGATGACCAGCGCAAGGGATTTCAAATAGTTTTCGTGTTAAAAAATACTTATATATTTCAATTGCTTATATATATTTTCCGAGAAATTGCCTGATTACACTATGCGAGCCACTCGTCAAGTGAAAAGGAAGCCAATCGCAACATCTTGTGTTGGCACCATGTTTAACAATATCGGGGCTCGATTTTCGCTATTTGCGGTTGACTTTCATCACCGACCAAAGATTAATTCTATGAAAAAATTACTACCTGCCGTTGAAATGCTTACCAGGATCCCAACTTTTGCCTACATGCAGAGTTGTTCTGCCACACTTAAGGAGTTCGGCAATGACTGTATTACGTTATGAACCCTGGTCCCTTGTGAGTCGCCTACAAAAGGATATTGATCGCCTGTTCAGCGCACCGATGACCACCGCAGCGGACAGCGGCGCTTGGGTACCACCTGTTGATATTCATGAAGAAGCTCAAGCTTTTGTGCTGCACGTCGACCTTCCCGGCGTCGACCCCAAGGCGGTTGAAATTACTGCCGATCAAGGCATTCTCACGGTGCGTGGGCAGCGAGAAGCCTTGCGTCCCGAGGCACGCGAGGGTTATCGCCGCATTGAGCGCACTAATGGCGAGTTCCAGCGGCGTTTTAGTCTGCCGGAAAGTGCGGAAACCATGAGCATCAAGGCAAAATTTCACAATGGGGTGTTAGAAGTCACGATACCTAAACAGGCTATGGTGCAACCACAAAAAATCCTGGTGGAGGCCGCGTAGCGGGCAAGCAAATAGTAAGTTGTGCGGCGCAACCCTATAATGTCGAGGCTGTCAATTTGGAGACGGATGGAACCTTCCGTCCGTCTCCATTGTCCGTCATACCGCTATCCAACTACTTTTAAGGACCACGCAATGAATCTGCGTTTCAAATTTGCGGCAGTTACCCTACTAGCGACTGCTTTTCTTAATCCGATTGCCATTTCTTCCGCTGCAGCGGCATTACCGCTTGCGGATGCGCCGTTCCCGTCACTTGCCCCAATGGTCAAGCGCATCTCGCCTGCCGTGGTTAATGTGGCCACCAAGGGCACCGTAAAGGAACAAGCCAACCAGCAAAATCCATTGATGGAGGATCCTTTTTTTCGCCGCTTCTTCCCACCCGGTGACAAACCACGCGAGCGAGAATTCCAGAGTGCGGGTTCTGGAGTTATTGTCGATGCGAAAAACGGCTACATCATTACCAATCACCATGTGGTTGAGAACGCCAGCGAAATTACCATTACTCTACTTGATAATCGCACCTTTGAAGCCAAGGTCATTGGCAGCGATGTAGGGGCGGATATTGCCGTACTGCAAGCCAAGCAACCGAACTTAGTCGCGATGCAATTAGGCGATTCAACGCATCTAGATGTCGGTGATTACGTGGTCGCCGTCGGCAACCCGTTTGGGCTTCAACATACAGTAACCGCGGGCATTGTTAGCGCGCTCGGACGCACCGGCATAAATCGTGAGGGCTATGAAGATTTTATACAAACCGACGCTTCCATCAATCCGGGTAATTCCGGTGGTGCGTTGGTTAATCTGCGCGGCGAACTGATCGGTATCAATTCTGCAATTTTGTCGCAAAGCGGCGGCAATATTGGTATTGGTTTTGCAATTCCGATCAACATGGCGAAGGGCGTCATGGATCAACTCATTAAGTATGGCAAAGTAAAACGCGGCGTCTTAGGCGTCAATATTTATAATGTAACGCCCGACATTGCCAAGGAATATGGTTTGAGTGAATCTGCTGGCGCGTTAGTGGGTGGTGTCGTGCCAGGATCTTCGGCGGAACATGCTGGCGTAAAAACCGGTGATATTATTACCACTCTTAACAATAGGCCCATGAAGGATGCAAGCGAACTACGAAATTCAATCGGTATGTTGCGGGTGGGTGATAAGGTCGAAATTGGTCTATTGCGCGATGGAAAACCTGTCAAAGTGACGGCCTTAATTGCTGATCGCGGCGATTCAGAGACCGCCAAAGCGGTAGACATTCATAAAGGCCTAGATGGTGCTGAGCTAATCGATGCCGAGGGCGGCGGCGTACTCGTCAAGACAGTCCAGGAAGGAAGTCCCGCTGCGGAAGCGGATCTGCGTGCCAACGACAAGATCGTAGGAGTCGGACGCACGCCAGTTACCAACACCAAAAGCCTGCGCCAAGCCGCAAAGGGCGTATCCGTATTGTTGCTAAATGTGCGGCGCGGTGCCGCGATTATTCTGATTCCTATTCGTTAAGCATGCGCTCGTTATCAATATGCGTATTGGGCGGAACCGGGTTCTTGGGGACCCGGCTTACCGTCCGATTACTCAAGGAGGGGCACCAGGTCACAGTGCTGTCGCGCGATCGCGAACAGCATAAACATTTACTCGTGCTGCCCGGACTTAAGCTTGAAAATTGTGATGTGTATGACGCAGCTTCGCTCGGCGAACGCCTGCGCGGCCAGGATGTCGCAATCAATCTCATTGGAATCCTTAATGAACGCGGCTTCGGAGGAGCAGGCTTTCGTCGCGCCCATACGGAATTGACGCGAGGCCTGGTGCAAGCCGCACGCTCTGCAAATATTACTCGACTGTTGCAGATTTCTTCACTGAAAGCTGCGAGCGATGCCCCAAGCTATTATCTAAAATCCAAAGGCGAGGCAGAGAAGATTATTCAAGCGCAGAAGTCCGAACTTGATTGGACAATTTTTCAGCCTTCGGTCATATTTGGTCCTGGCGATTCGTTTCTAAATCGATTTGCCAATCTATTAGGATCTTTGCCAATCGCATTTCCGCTCGCAAAACCAAATGCACGTTTTCAGCCAGTACATGTCGATGACGTAGTCGACGCGATAATCCATTGCTTAAATGGGGGTGCGACCAGTCGCAAAACTTATCAGCTGGGGGGACCTGAAATTTTTACTCTTCGCGAAATTGTGTCGCTGGTAGCCAAAATTACCGGCCATCGTCGCCTGATCATCGGACTGCCCGATTTTCTAGCACGTGTCCAAGCGCTACTCATGGATTTTGTCCCCGGTCGACCGTTTTCTAGCGATAACTACCGATCATTATGTGTGGACTCCGTATGCGACCACGATGGGTTTGCCGAACTCAATATCAAGCCACAGTCCCTAGAACCTAGTGCACGGCAATTTTTAGGAGCTTTGGAAAACAACGCGCAGTTGAGTCAGTACCGGAAGCGCTCCCGTAGCCTATCTTGAGCGACCTTAGTGGCCGAAACCCTCAGGCCGCGCAAATGGCTGACGAATCGATGGTGCGCACTCTAGCGGCGCAGATTGAGGCCATCTGGCCGCAAGAACAAACACTGGTCGCGCGCTACTCTTTACCTCGTACGGCACGCATTCTCGACGTAGGATGTGGTACCGGCGAATTCACCGCCCGCATGGCGGCGCTGCTGCCGGACGCTACACTAACCGGCGTCGATATCCTAGAAAACTCGCTCGTCATCGCAAGATCTCGACATGCCGCGCTCGGCCCGCGCGTGCAATTCCGGCAAGATGATGCTTTTCACTTAAGTTATCCTGACGGGTCTTTCGATTTAGTGGCGTGCCGACATGTCACTCAATCCATACCTTCACCTGAATTAGTGCTCGCGGAATTAATCCGAGTCGCGCGGCACGACGGTTGGGTGCACGTACTGTCTGAGGATTACGCCATGCTCCACATGATGCAGGGCGTACTCGATCCAGATGAATTCTTTCGGCGCGGACCCATAGAATTTTCCCAACGCACACATTCGGATGCGCGCATCGGGCGACGTACCTGGGCGTTACTGAAGGCCCTTGGATTACAAGATTTACGAGTTGACTATGTCATTGTCGACACTATTCGCGTTGCACGTACAACGCTCGCGGCTATTTTCACTGCGTGGCGCGACGGTTACACGCAGGCACTAGCTAACGCGGACTTCCCCTTGCCACTGGTACGGCGTCATTTCGACCAAATAATTACCAGCGTTCTTGATCCGGATCAATATGCCGTGTGGTTCGTACCCATTGTAAGTGGTCGCAAGAGAGTTGTTAATTAAGGCTTAGTGCGCGCCGCCACTCAAGCACGCTCTCGCTCTATTGCACGCCGTTGCCGCTCTGCTGCCTCCCAGCGCTCATCCTCGATCTGGCGCATTACGGCCACCACGTCGGCGCTCGCCTCATCATGTACAAAGTGGCCGGTCAGCACTGAATCGGGCTTAAGCTCCCCCGCTTCATAGCGCTGCCAAATCTCATGCGCGTATTCGCTGGTTAATAACTCAGGCGCTGCTTTACCAAAAGTCTCACGCATGTTATCAATATCGCGCGCCAGCATCCGAAAGGCATTGTTATTACCGGCGGCGTCGACCGCCTGAGGCAAATCGATAATCACGGGGCCATTCGCGTCCATGAGTACGTTGTACTCAGATAAATCACCATGAATAAGTCCGACACATAACATTCTAACGATCTGACTGATCATAAAAGCATGGAAACGTAAGGCTTGCTCTACGGTGAGAGTCACTTCATTTAGACGGGGTGCGGGATTGCCTTGCTCATCTTGCACCAACTCCATCAATAATACGCCTTCGTATACCATGTGAGGCTGCGGCACCCGCACACCGGCATTAGCGAGTCGATAAAGCGCATCCACTTCGGCGTTCTTCCACTCCGCCTCCTGCACCTTGCGGCCATGGCGTCCTCCTCGACCCATCGCACGTGCATCGCGACTACTGCGAGTCTTGCGACCCTCCTGATATTGCGCCAGCTTGTGGAAGCCACGATGCTCAGCTTCCTTATAGACTTTGGCACAACGGATTTCATCGCCGCAGGCCACTATAAAAATAGACGCTTCCTTACCGCTCTTAAGTCGCCGCACTACGGCATCGACAATGCCATCATCAACTAATGGCTGTAAGCCCTTCGGAATCTTCATCAGGTACGCAGGTAACTAGCGCCATTCACATCAATGATGCTACCGGTCATCGCACCCGGCGCATCCAACGCGCAATACACCACCGCATTGGCAATCTCATCCATGCGGTTAATTCGGCCCAAGGGGTGCTCACCGAGGATGGCCGCTCCCTTTGGTCCGCTCAAACTGGCCTTTGCCATTTCTGTCTCTACCCACCCGGGAGCCACGCAAAATACATACACGTCGCGGGCTGCTAGTGCCTTGGCTAACGACTGACTCAAGGCATTAAGTCCCGCCTTGCTGGCCCCGTAGGCCGGCGCATCAGGTTCACCCCGAAACGCCCCGCGCGAAGATACGTTTACAATTCGCCCCCGCCCGAAGGCAGAATTCACAACCTGCTTACGCGCAGACATCGACTGAGCTGCAAGAAACGAAAGATTCGCCGGCCCCACAAGATTAGTCGCTAGAGTTCGTTGCCATAACTCCTGCCAGATATCATAACTGGCGATCAGCGGCGGATGGTCCAAGAAAATCCCAGCGTTATTGACCACCACATCAACGCTCCCCAAAGTATCTGAAACCTCCGCCCACAATCTCAAGGTGGCCGCCCCATCCGCAAGATCCGCACAAACCAAAAGATGACCGGTACCCGCAAGGCTTCCCAGAACCGCCTCAGCCGCAGCCCTATTGGAATGGTAGTGAAGCGCAACCTGTGCGCCCCGACTCGCTAACTCGGCAGCGATTGCACTACCGATACCGCGCGATCCTCCGGTGACTAGAGCAATGGGATGAGGGGGATGAAGTGCCATACGTTTTCGCATTATAGTCGCATTAGTACTGCATAAATTACCAATTGGTATTATTAAATGATACTTTCATTAAGACAATCGACAGCCGAAGCGTAGGAGCAGATCGTGGCGCGACGAACACAAGTCGTGAATGAATTGACGCGAGTACTCAAGGAACGCGGAATCACCTATGCAATAATCGCAAAAAATGCAGTTGAGCGAAGCAAGCATCCAGCGGCTATTCTCAGTAGGCGATTGTTCGCTAAAGCGCATTGACGATATATGCGAATTAGCCGGGCTGCAAATGCTGGAACTCGTAGCGAGCAAACGAGCATGCCATGCCCTCGAATCGGTTAACTATCGCCCAAGAACAGGAAATTGTCTCCGATCCTAAGTGATTCCTGGTCACCTGGTTGGTGATGAATCGTTCGCGTTTTGAAGATATCGTAAAAATCTATGAATTTACGGAGCGTGAGCTACAAAAAAAATTTCTTATTCAACTAGATCGGTTGAACATTATCGAACTGCAACCGCTCAACCGAGTCTGTCTGCTGGTCAGTCGCCACTTTAGCTGGCGCGCGGGGGTGCCCATGCAACACTACTTACACCATAAACGCTCAGAGAGTTTCTTGCAGCACCTTTTGTGGCAGAGCGCGACCAAGGATTGCGTGCCACACAGGTTACGGGTGCTTTACCATCATGCGATTTCAAGCACCTAGATGACCAGGCTATATCGCGCAGCAGCGTCAAGACATCTTCCCAGTGTCTTTTCCTGACAAATTAGTATCTATAAAACAAACAATGTCACTCCTGTGGCTGCAAGATGCCGACTTGGCGCAGTTCAGGCTTGGTAATTTGCAAGAAGCCAGAAAGTATGACTAAGAGGCGTTGCAGGCCGCCTTGCGACTACCCACTGCCGATGAAATCGATCAAATCGTGAACATCGAAGCCAATCTTGGGTTGTTGCGTTAGCAGCAAGCTCAGTACGCTGCGGCAAAGATCTACAG
>JAYVYN010000183.1:0-49480 GCA_043784265.1 Gammaproteobacteria bacterium
CGGCGCGTGGTTCTAGGAGAAGCCGTAGCCCATAGATATCGCGTACATCCTTGAGCGTCAGCGCCGCGATCCGTGGACAACGTTCATCGGTCTTGTCGACCAAGCCTTCTTGCACCAGGCGCATTAACGCCGTACGGACTGCTGCTTTGCCAAGATTAAAACGTGCGGTGAGCAATGCCTCGGAGATTCTGCTGCCGGGAATCAGCTGGTAAAACAAGATTTCCGAGCGGATCAGCCGGTAGGCTTGTTCGCCTAGATTCACGAGGCGATCGTCGTGATGGTCGCCTGTTTGACGTGATTCTGCTGGAGAGGTTCTATGCATAGCAGCTAGTTGGAATCCTATATTACCCGTAACATATCATGTAGCCAGATGTTATATGACCTCTTGGGCATGTCTTTACAACATGTTGAGCCGATGATAGTTTAATGTCAGTTAGAGTTCGAATTTACGGGAGGACTCACTGGGTGTGAGTTCAGATATGAACGCTAGTCGCAAGCCAATGGCATGCTGCGATGCAACATATGAAGTGCGTGCAGTTTATGACGAGATCATGACGAACCGTCAGACTGAATCAGGTCAACAACTTCTTTACAATATTCGGAGTTATTGGGGATCGTGGGATTGGTTAATGAGATTTACCGTCTCACCGCGCTTGGTGTAGCTGTTGATCCGCAATCTAATTTAAAGAGTTTTTCACTAGATCGTAAAGTTTTTCCGGCCGACGAGGACACCTATGAGCATCGTGGATTTTAATAGCGTCACCCATCATCGTTGGGATCAAATCCCAGCGGAAGCACTCAAGGGCACGATCACTCGGCGGCTCATTACCGGCGAGCGGATGATGATTGCGCATGTGTATTTGAAAAAAGGCGACGATGTTCCCCGTCATTCACATGATAACGAACAACTCACTTATATCCTTGAGGGCGCGCTGCGTCTGTGGTTCGGCGCCAACGATGAGCGCGAAATTACGGTGCGTGCCGGTGAAGTGGCTGTAATCCCTTCCAATGTTCCGCATCGAGCCTTGGCGTTGGAGGATACGCTGGACGTGGATGTGTTCTGCCCGCCGCGCCAGGACTGGCTGACCGGTACCGACGCCTACCTGAGACGCTGATGGACCTCGGACTGCGAAAGCGCTGTGCCCTAGTATTGGGCGGCTCTAGCGGGTTGGGTAAGGCTGTGGCTGAGACGTTGATCGCTGAAGGGGCGCGTGTTGCTATTTGTGCCAGAGATAGCCAGCGCCTAACCGAAGCAGCCGCTCAATTGGGCGCTGAAACTTTGGCTGCCGATTTGTCGGTACCCGGTGCAGCGGCCGATGTGGTGCGCGAGGCTGAAAAACGCCTGCAACAATTGGATATTTTAGTGGTTAATACGGGAGGGCCGCCGCCTGGATTGTTCGCCGACTTGTCCGATCCAGACTGGCGAGTGGCATTCGAAGGCTTGTGGATGAGCAGCGTAGGTGCTATTCGTGCTGCACTTCCGGCCATGCGCGCGCGCCGTTGGGGTCGGATATTGGTAATTACCTCAGTGGCTGCGCGTGAGCCGGTGGCGAATTTGATGTTATCGAACTCGCTTCGTGCCGGCTTGCACGGAATGGTCAACGCGCTCAGTAAAGAAGTGGCCGGCGATCAAGTCACCGTCAATGCGCTGATGCCGGGTTACACGCTGACCAAACGTTTGGCGCAATTGGGTATGGACGAAGCCAAGTTAATTGCCCAGATTCCGGCGCGCCGCATTGGTACGCCGCAGGATTTTGCAGCGGTGGCCACGTTTCTGGCCTCAGAATCGGCTGGCTATGTTACCGGCCAGGCTATTGCCTGCGACGGCGGATTGATGCAGTCAATTTAGGTGAGATTTATGGCTGATTTTTTAATACGGGATGGCGTTTGGAAGTCTCTGGCCGACTATCGATTACCGGAGTCGCTCGGCTTCGGCATAGTGCTGGCACCGGTAATGTACAGCGCTACCTATAGTGACGGACGATGGGGCCAAGGCGAGCTACTGCCCTATGGGCCTATCGAAATTCTGCCGGGTGCCCGTGCCTTGCATTTCGCCGAGCAAGTATTTGAAGGGATGAAGGCCTATCGAGTCGGCCGTCCGGTCGCCAACCTGTTTCGAGCGCGGGATAATTACGTTCGCTTTCGACGGTCCGCTGAACGACTAGCAATGCACTCGGTACCGGAACAGCTGTTTTTCGAAGCAGTGAACGCGGTAGTCGGTGCCTGCACAAACATCATTCCCGCCAAGACTGGGCAATCGCTCTATATAAGGCCGTTTTTAATCGGCACTGAACCTGGCTATGCGGTTCGCGCCTCCAACAGCGCCCGATTCATGGTGATCGCGAATCCGTCAGAAATATATTCATCTGGTCCGATGAAGGTATTGATTGAACGCGAGCAAGTGAGGGCCGCCGCCGGCGGTGTGGGGACTGCAAAGACTGGCGCGAATTATGCCGCTTCATTGTTGGGTTCGACCCGTGCAGTGGAACATGGCTACACCGTAGCACTGTGGCTCGATCCGACCACGCGAAAAAATATTGAAGAGCTATCGGGTATGAATTTGTTTGCGGTGATTGGTGACGAACTGCACACGCCGATCCTCAATGATTCGATTCTGCCAGGAGTGACCCGCGACTCGCTTATTGTTTTGGCGCGTGCGCAAGGTTGGACAATTGTTGAAAGGACGATGCCGATAGCCGAATTACTGCGCCAAATATCGATTGGTGAGTGCAGTGAAGTTTTCGCCTGTGGTACGGCAGCCATCGTTTCTCCGATTGGCGTGATCGGCGACGCCGACGGTTGCCGTTATGAACCTAACATAGTCGATGGACGTGCACGCATATTGCGCGATCAATTACTGGCAATTCAGGAGCGGCGGGCACCGGATCATTATGGCTGGACCAGCGAGGTCGCGCCGTTGATGAAGCCGGGATCATAGTGTCGAATCGATAATTTTTAGAATATAGCGAAGGTTTATTTTAGGGGAAGATCATGCAAATACCTAATCGATCAACTGTTACCCTGCTACGCAATGCTATTCCGGTAGTTGCATTGATGGCATGTACATGGGGGGGATTCTCCGCGTCAGTCAACGCACAGCAGACGACAGTGGCTTCGCAGCCTGCGGTTGCTCTGGAAGAAATCGTGGTGACGGCGCAAAAGCGTGCGCAGAACTCTCAAGACGTCGGTATCGCGCTGTCGGTTATGACGGGCGCGGATCTGGAGGCATTGGGTGCGGTGACGGCCAGCGATATTACTAAAACCATGCCGGCGGTAGTGCTTACCCAGCCCAACGGGCCGTCTTCTTTTAGTCTGTCAATTCGCGGCGTTACGCAAAACGATTTTGCTGATCACCAAGAAAGCCCTGCGGCAATCTACGTTGACGACGTGTACGTAAGTCAAATGGCCGGACTAGCATTTACCATGTTCGATATGGAGCGAGTGGAAGTGCTACGCGGCCCCCAGGGCACCTTGTTCGGGCGGAATGCGACCGGCGGTCTCGCTAATTTCATAACGCGACGGCCTACCGACGAGGACGGTGGCTTTGTGAATGTGACGGTCGGGGAACGAAATCTGACGCACATAGAAGGTGCGGTCAATGGTCAACTGTGGCAAGCCGTAGACGGCCGTGTTTCGTTCCAAAGTAATCATTACGATCCGCTGTTTCATAATATTTCAGGCGGCGCTTCCGATTCGGAGAACGGTAACGATTGGTCGATGCGCGGCCAGCTGTTGTTCAAGAACCTAGGCAATGGCGAGTTGCTGTTTGTCGGTCGTGCCAGTCGCGCAGATGTGCACGCGGGTTCGTGGGAAGAATATGCCACGTTGCCCGGTGCTAACGGCTACAACACATTACTGCCTGCCAATCAGAATTTTTGGGGAACCTGTAACGGTTGCAACGCCAGTGGCCTTACTAATAGCGGTCCTTTTACTATTCGCGACAATCTCAGTGGCTTCGCGAAAATCAAGACCAGCGGACTGACGGCCAAGTACAGTAGCGATCTGGGTTTCGCAACTTTTACAGGGATTGCCGACTATTCAGCGCTCAAGAAGCAGTATCAGGAGGATTCCGATGCCTCACCCTATACTGTGTTTCAATTCTTTAACGGTAGCGATGTTACTCAGCGCTCGTTAGAGCTGCGGCTGAACGGCGGCGATAAGCAACTGAATTGGACCGCGGGGGTTTACGGGCTGCACATTGACGGTAACTACTACGAGGGTTGGCAGGGGCCGGCATTCTTTGGTGCCGAGCAATTTAATTACGCATCGAATCCAAACTCGGCCTACAGCGCCTATTCCGCGGCCGCAGGACCGTGGCCCTATGGTAATGCTGTGAATTTCTACGCTAATGGGGCGTTGCCTGATCCCAACGGTGGTATGCCGGCGACGATTGCGCCCTACCAACTAGTGACCAAGTCTTATGCGGCTTTTGGTCAGGTCGAGTACCGGGCCACCGATTTGATAGGTTTTACACTCGGTTTGCGTTACACCTATGACAGCAAAGACTATAACTACAATTGGTATCCCTACGAGTATTACCCGCAGAGCACAATCGGTCAGACCACCCTTTTGACCCGGCCGGTAAGCGCAGTGCTGCAGACGCTGGCGGAAAGCCGATCTGACAACCTATTCAGTGGCAAAGCTCAGGTCGACTTTCATTTCACCGCTGATCAGCTCGGTTATATTAGCTACAACCGTGGCGTGAAAGGTGGCGGATTTTCCGCGCCACTTTTTCCGGCCACAATTGGTAAGGTGTTGGATTTGAAATTTGACCCGGAGGTGCTCACGTCCTATGAAGTGGGTTGGAAATCCGAGTATCTTGATCACAGGCTGCGACTCAATAGCGCGGCCTATTACTACGATTATCATAATTATCAAGCCCTGATTTATACCCTCAGCCTCAATCAGTTGGTCAAGAATGCTGACGCCACTCATAAAGGTGTCGAGACAGAATTGGAGTGGGTTCCCAACCAGTTGTGGCATTTTGGCATTGGTGTTTCATATGTTGACGCGATTGTAAAAAATGTGCCGGGTTTGTGCTGCACATCGTCCGGAAAAGCGGTGTATGGGAACTACACGCCGGGCAACGCACCGCGCTGGTCGGGCAACGCAATGGCGCGGTATACGCTATCGGTAGGTACCGGGAAGCTCGCTTTTCAAGTTGACGGCAATTACTTATCGCGTTTCTGGTTCAATTTATCAGATACGCCAACCGTCGAACAGAAGGCCTTCGGTGTTGCCAATGCGCGTATCAATTTCACACCGGCGAGTGCCAAATGGGAGACCGGTATTTCCGTGGATAATCTCGCGAATAAGCACTACGGGGTGATGGGTTTTGACAACAGTGGAATCAATGGGCTGGCGCAAGTTTATCCGGGTTTGCCGCGTTGGGTGAAAGTGCATTTAAACTACAAGTTCTAAAAGATTTGGCGAGGCATGCGGTGAATAAGATTAAAGTCTTATTGGTTGGTACGCTTGGCGCAGCGCTGTTTGTAAATGGAGCGCTCGCCAACACTAACGATACTGATCCTGGGCTGGCGATTACCATGAATTATTATCCGCAAGATAGTCACTTACTTGAGGTTAACCATAATCAGATCAAACCTGACGGTGATACAGGCTTGCCGGCGCGTGTGATCGTGATTACTTCGTAGTGAGTGATCAACGCTGGTCCTCCGGTATCGGCTTTACGCTCAGTGCCGTTGGAGCCGCCGTCGGGCTGGGCAGTATCTGGCGTTTTCCGTATCTGGCTGGTGCTGGCGGTGGGTTTGCCTTTATCGCGGTGTTTGCAGCCGCTTGTCTGGTCATTGCCGCTCCAGTTCTGATCGCCGAAATTGTACTTGGACGGTGGTCGCGACTTAGTCCGCAGCGCGCCGCTGGATCAATCGCGAAACTGTTTGGATTTTCTACACGCTGGAATGTAGTTGGCTGGTGCGGTGCCATTGCCGGATTTCTTATCACCACCTATTACACGGTGATCGCCGGATGGGTATTGGCCTACACTTGGTTCTTTGTTTCTGGTCACTACGCCACGGGTGGAACCACCGCCGTGGTGGCCAAATTCCAGTCCTTCACCGCCGACTCGCTCACAGTGTCGCTGTGGCAGTTGGGGTTTCTCGCTCTAGTCACCATTGTTTCTGCGCGCGGATTGAATCGCGGTGTCGAGTGGGCCAACCGTTGGCGTGCTCCGGTATTGCTGGTGATTTTATTGCTGTTAGTCGGGTACTCCCTTGTAAATGGCGATGTCGTGCGTGGGTTACAGTTCGCATTCGCTCCCGACATTAGCCGATTGACGCCCGCCGTGGTGCTCGGTGCGGTAGGTCAAGCCTTATTTGCGGTTGGTGTTAGCGCCGGAATATTAATTGTTTACGGTTCTTATATGCGGGCAGGCGAATCGCTAGGCCGTAACTTGCTCGCCGTTGTTGGATCGATTTTTGTGGTATCCCTGCTTGCGACCGTGGCTATTTTCCCGCTAGTATTTCACTACGGTCTAAATCCCGCTCAGGGACCCGAGTTGGTATTTCAAGTGCTTCCGGTGGCCTTTGCCGAAATGCCGGGTGGCCGAGTCATTGGCGCGCTATTCTTTGCGCTTCTGGTGTTGGCGGCATTCACACCGTCCGTCGCCTTGCTCGAACCGTGGATTGCATGGCTGCATGAACGCTTCAACCTTACGCGCCAAGTCGCAGCGTGCGCTACGGCTTTGGCGTGCTGGCTGGTTGGCCAGGGTTCGGTGTTGTCATTTGGACGGCTCGCCGATTGGCATCCGCTTCACTCGATGCCGCGATTTGCCACCTTAAATTTTTTCGGCTTGGTGGATTTCTTGGCTTCCAATGTGCTGATGCCGCTGTCGGCCCTACTAATCAGTGTTTTTTTCGGTTGGCGTTTAGGTCAGCTCGTGCCGGAAGCGGAACTGAGCGGGCTCTCGCCGGCGATGCGGCAGCTTTTGATGTTTTCGCTGCGCTATCTTTGTCCCTGCGGCATTACCGTGGTGCTGGTGATGGGGCTTGCCGGGTAGTACTCGTAGCTCAATAAGCCGAATCGGTGGGCTTCAGCGCAGCCCCACTGTCTTTAAACGCGCCGAGCAATTCGTGGGCTGTTTTGAGCATCCCAGTGGGGTCGACACATGCGGGAAAAAAATGCCCCTATCGCTATTGTCGCCACAAATATCTTTTTAAATTTGCAAATATTAACAGTGCGCAAGCGATAAAAAAAATACCTTCCCGTTAGCGCATCGCCAGTATTTTGAAATGCATCGAGTCGCATACTGCCGGTGACCATTGGGGCCGAGATGTTGCCGGATTCGTCAGCAACGTCTTTCGGAAAATTTTTTCATTTGAGTGCCTTGTGCAGCTCGTCTAAGATGACTAGCGAGGCGTAGTTGGGCCATGCAGTGTCGCAGATAATCTTTCGGTCGCGCTGCGGCGCGACTTGCTCGTTTATTTCGCGCTTAACCGCCTGATTTCGGACAGACAAATTCTTCATCGCCGCCCTTGCTGGCTTTCGGTGTCACTTTTTTCCAGTCCGGCGGTACTTCAAAATGATCTGCTGAGAGCGGATCTGTTTTAATACTCACCGTTTCTACGGTAAAGCTAGCCATTTGCACGAGTTTTGGAAATAGATCTTTAGTCGCAACGGGTGCAACCGTGTCGACCGCTGGGGGAGCTGATTTTTTCTTACTAAATAAGCCGCCCATCAGTTTGCCCACCGATGCACCAACGGCCGAATCGGCGATGGTTCCGCCTATGCTGGTGCCAGTAACTCGGCTAATTGCATCCCGGGCGGCGCCGTTGGCGACGCCTTGAGTGGAATTGACGCCTGCGTCTACGCCCGCCTGGCCCGCGTCGCCCATGACGTTGCCACCGGAGGAATTACTTTGCTGCATTTTTGTGGCGGCGCCGCATTGCGGACCTCCAAATAACATCCGAAATGAGGTACTGAGCGGCTGTCCTTTTAGGTCGCTTGATTTTGCTGCGAGCTGTTTCATTTGCGCTTGGTAAGGCGCGAGAAATTTTATGGCCGCGCCGCGCATTACGCCTTGTGCATCATCCAGGCCGAGCTTCTTTGCATACGCTCGTTCAAACGTCTCACGATCAGTAGCACCGGGCAAAGTGTCCTGGGTAAGCCAGACATCCATTGCGATCACGGTGTCGCACACATCGCCGGTCTGCTTGTCGGTGCAAGACTGCGTTAGTGTAGCCAATGTGCGTTGCGCCTCGTGACCGGCGATCGTGGTCTTATCATCGGTCTTCTTGACGTCAATTTTTGGTGCTGACATTGTGCATTTGGATTGATCCGGTTGCCCACTTGGCACTGGGCATGCGCGCATCTTCTCAAGATTTACCTGCATTTTCGCCCGCATCTGATCTAGTTGCTCAGGCGTAGCAAATTGCTCCTCGCGATACCGGCTTTTCGCTGGCTCCAAGTTCCAAGTCACTCCCTTGTCTAGGCGGATGATCTCGCCGCTGCGTAGATTTCCACAGAGCAGGGACATCATGCCCTCACAATGCGACTCGATATCGTTGCGCTGTTTGTCCGCGGCGATGCTTAAGGTGGTGGTGCCATGCATACGGATCATTGAGGCGACATCGAGTGTCATTTTCTGATCGACAGTGACGTCGGCGCGTGCCAGAGCAGCAAATGTCAGTGCCGCTAAGGCGATGACGTACATTCGATTAAAGCGTTTGCCTTTGAAAATCATATTAAAAGCTCCTATGCGGCGACTTTCGTGATACGCATCCTATCAAATAGCGTGGATATTGCTATCGAAATAGTGCCTGGTGGGACGCCTGACTTTGCCATTGGCCGCTTATGGGCCTGTCAATGGTCGGGCAATGTCTTGGAGTAAATCCTTAGCTTTCGGTGTGTGCGATAAATTTGGGTAGCGTTCACCGGCCGAATAGGCAAGGCTCAGCGTCTTAAATATATTGTCTTTTTCTACCAACAGAGTGAGCGGTGAGACCGAGGCCTGTGTGGGGCGCGCGTTTGATTGTGCGGCAAGGGTGTCATGCAATAATTCTTTGGACCATTTATAGCCATTGAGCGCGACTATATGACTGCCCGGTGAGGTGCCGGCGAGATCGGCGGGTGAGCGTGGGATGACATCGCCGATGGTTGCTGCCTCGTCGTCGACATAGAACCCCAGCGAATAGCGCAAGTCTAGATCTTTGTCGTCGACTTCATGAGCGATGAGCATGCTTGACGGAACAGCGGTGAACTCAAGCTGCCATCCGGCGGCTTGCAATCCTTCTAAAGGAGCCTCGGGTCGTAAACGATTGAGCCTAACAGTCCAGAATTGCGCCCAATCGTAGGGAAATACGCTATTCAGAGTTTTGACTAGGCTGGCGAAATCATAGGGGGCAACACGGGGTGACGTACTAGGCGCCCCATAGAACAGTTTACAAAAATCGTCCAGACTATGTTTGCCCTTGGACCCTTGGCGGATCAGAGTATCGGCTTCGAGCCAGAGTAGCGCGGATTCTTGATAGAAATCATCTTGCCGTCGCAGGCGGGCCGCCCAGGCGCGTGACTGGTAGTAGAGTAATGGCGCGGCTATTGTCGTCTCCTGCAACGATCGCCATTCACGCGCACTATGGGAATTCATCGCGGCCGCAATACGCGCTAGTTCGTCGCGAAATTCTTGCTCGGTCAATAGTCCACTACGCGTGGCCAGAACGTCGCCTAGGTACTCGGTAAGTCCCTCATAAACCCACAGCATTTCGTCTTGCATCGGAGTTTGGTAATCAGGCGTCGCAAGGCCTACGGGCCGTCGATATTTACCATTCCAGGAGTGAACGAATTCGTGCGGCAGTAGGTTTGCCTCCGCACGACGTGTGGGATCATCGAGTAGAGCACGTAGCGGCGATCGATTATCGCTGGACTCATGATGTTCCAAGCCATCGGGCATGATTTGATCGGTGAGAGCCCAAAGAAACTCATAGTGATCATAATGGGTTGCGCCAAACAATGCGGTGGCTTCACGTACCAGGCGTTTATAATGCGCTTGAATGTCGGGTGTCATAGTGAGCGCGACCGGCGTATCGGCTGCCATATGCAATGTCACGGCGGGAGTTCCGCCCAAGGCTAGGTCACGAAAGTAGCGTCCGGCCAGTAGCGTTGAATCCACCAGTGTGGTCAAAGAGACTGGGACAAAATCAACCCTGTTGTCTGCCACACCGTTGCTTGATGGGCTGGGATTTGCTGATGAGACGCTTTTGCCCGCAGGGTCGGTTTTTAGCGCGGTTGCAAATTTCCAATCCTGAGGCAGGCGAACCGACGCCCGATAGATGAGATCATCGCTCGGCATTCCCGCCGGATACAAAATTAGCTGATTCCACTCGAGAATCAGCAAGGCTTCGGTGGCGTAGCGCGGTGTTTCCAAACCCTGAACCACGCCGTCAGGTGCTGGTGCGGTCAATAATTCCACGTCGGCATTGAGTTGCGAGACGCCTGCGGGAATATCAACATGGAAGGCATAAAGATCGAGCGCGTCACGGTGCCATTGCAGCGGATGACCGTCGGCACTTAAGCGTGGGCCACCCAGCGAGGTTATGGGTCCCGCGGGACTATGACGGCCGGGAAGCCATTTGGGATACACCAATGTCATGGGTCCGCTGCTGACGGGTATCTGCATATGCGCGGACATGATGCCTCGCGGTGCCTCCGTGGCATCGACGCTTATCGTGGCTACCGCAGATGCGGCAGCCAAAACGGAGTTGCTTAGCAACAGTGTGGCCGCGACCCCAATACGGTTCAATAAGACAGGCAGCATTGTTTTAGGCTCTTTTTAAAATCGGTAGTGAAAAGCGGCTTCCATGTATCGTCCGATTGCACCGGCTTGGTCGAGCGATGCGTCGTAGTTCTGGCCACCGTAGGTCACTGTATCAAGTGGGGGCAAACGGTTCGTAATATTAGAAATCGTCGCGGTAACGTCTAGGTGGGTGTTCCATTGGTATTGGCCGTAAATATTGACGTAGCCGAAGCCTGCCACGTAGCAATGAGGATTGAGACTACTGAATTGTAAGCAGATGCCGCCGGTGGATTCGTCGATAGCACGCATTTGACTGCGGTAGTTGTAGGTTGCGCCGGTAGATAGCGAACCCAACGACCAGTCGATTGTTGCCGAACCGCGTGTGGCTGGAGTACCGACGGACCCTCCTAGAGCGGTGGGACCTACCGTACTGACCCAGTGGAAAGTGGTTCCGTTTAGTGTTTGTTCGGATTGAATCAGATGGTTAACATCCAGTCTTAAACTTAGTTTGCCGTAGTCCCCGAGGTTAATTCGGGTTTTAAGTTCGGCGTCGATTCCGGATACCAAAGAGTACGAGGCGTTTATGTAGGGAACAATGTATTCGACGATTTGTCCGGGTAGTGCCGACCCAGCTGGGACCGGCGTTCGTATAGCGTTGTCGGCACTGTAAGGCGCGGTGGTAATTTCGTTAGTGCGACGGATATTGAAATAGTCGAAGGTTAGATTGACCTGTTTGCTCGGCTCGATGATGACACCGAGGGTAAAGCTGCGCGATTTTTCGGGTTGTAAATTCGGATTGCTGCGAGTTAGGATAGCGACCGCGCTGCCTTGGCCGCTGCAATCGGCCGCTAAACCCGTAGCGGGGCAACGGATCGGATCGAGTGGTGCCGGGGCGACACTGGTAGCGGTACCGGCATTGCCACTTTCGGAGATCCCGGGCGCTCGAAAACCGCGAGCGTAAGTTCCGCGCAGGGCGAGTTGTGGCAGGATTTTCCATTTAAAACCGAATTTTGGCGTGAGCGAAGTACCAGCGGTTTGGTAATGGTCGACGCGGGCTGCCGCATCCACTTCAAGAGAATTTAACAAGGGCGCTGAGAATTCTACAAATGCGGCTTGCACAGTTTGTGAGCCGCTCGCATAAAAACTGCCATCCATGAGGATATTGCCTTCGGGCGCACCGGGTTGACCGGGGTTATTTTCTTGCCAGATGCGTGCCTCGGCTCCTGCGGCAACTGCTAAGTCGCCGCCGGGTAGCGGAAACAGCTTGCGCGATGCGGTCGCCGAAATAAACGCAATGTCGGAGGTCGCTACATCGTGAGTTTCAGGCACGAGGCTTGCGATAGTGGCACGCGAATTTAAATTTGCGTTTTGACCCACTCGGTAGGTGCCGCTGGCGAATGCGGCGTTCAGTGCGCTGACATTGACGAAGCCTTGATAGGTGACATGAGTTTCGTCGCGCACGTAGCCGGCCGCCGCTGAAATATCCCATTTGCCGATGCTGCCTGTTAGATCGTCGACGAGTCGATAGACATCGGTGTAATAGAGGGTGTGCTGCGGCGGAATTTCAGTTAGTGCGCCGTAAAAAAGTGCGGGTTGACCGATGTAATTGGCGTAGTTAGCACCGTAAAATGATTGCGCTGCGGCCGCATAGGGGCTGGATGGGTTGAACGGGTTGTCGAGCGAGTTGGCGGGCAATACGATCTGGGTGTTGGTGGTGTCAAATTGATTGACTATGCCGGATTTCGATCCCGACCATACGAAGGGGATTAATGGAATACCGACATTGTAAGCATCGGGTTGGCGGTACTGCTCGGACTGCGATAAGAAAAAATTAGCGCTGAGTGCGTTGGACCAAGTTCCCGCAAGGGTTTGAGTCCAATGAGCCGAAAGATTAACGCCTTCGGTGCGCGGCTGTAATTTCTTGTAGAGATTGGTGTCCCATGCACAGCCACCGCCGTTAGGGATGAGATTCTGGGGCGCACAGCCTGGCAATTGGTAAAAGGCGTCAGCGGCTTGACCGCCTATGAGCGGCGCGACCTGGCCGGGGACAGTATAGGTGGTTCCGGCTAGGGGTAAGTTGCCGTTAATAACTCCGCCCCGTAGGTCAGGCCCTCCGTATGGCGTAAGGTCGAGTGCCTTAATATAGGAGCCACGCGCTTCTTGAGAAATAGCTTCTTGATGGCGGAACTCCACATTAAAATAAATATTGTGGCCATCGGTGGCCAAGTCGCCCATGCCAAATGTTGCAGCGAAACGTTGCGATTGGCCGTCCCATCGGTAGGTTGAGCCGATACCGCCGGTGAGGTCCAACCCCGTAAATTGTTTCTTGGTAATTATGTTTACCACACCTGCAATGGCATCTGAGCCATAGATTGCGGAGGCACCATCCTGCAGAACTTCAACTCGCTCGACGATTCCCAGTGGCAGCGACGAAATATCGGTGAAGGGTCGTTGGCCGTCATCAGCCAGTGGGTAGGGCGCTAGGCGATGTCCGTCAAGAAGAACTAAAGTCGCATCGACAGAAAGGCCGCGCAATGAAACGCCGCTCGCGCCGCCCGCCATCGCGCCGCTAAACGCCTGAGTAAGGGTGCCACTGCTATCAGCAGAAATGGAGCGGATGGCGTCTGCAAGGTTGTTAAAGCCTTGTTTGAGGATGTCATCGGCATTCAAAAGCATGACGGGTGAGGGCGACTCGGTGTCAGTTCGACGGATATAGGAACCCGTCACAACAATGGTTTCTAGCGGAGCATTTGCTTGCGGGCTGCCTACGGGTGGTCCATTTGATTCAGCCGCGACGCATAACGGAGCGATGAATAAGCAGGCGGGGAAGTAATGGACGAGGGATCGGCTCATAATGAAATCTCCCATTGATTGCCGCAACGAATATAGCTAAATAGTCTATTCATTGCAATGACATACTCAATTGGCTACGCGACTAGTTTGCCTGTTGTGCGAGTATTGTAGCGAGAGATCGCCTTAAGTGGGCATATCGACGTAGAATTCGGCTGTGAAATCGCTATACGAAAAAACTATTGCCTTCGTCCTTCAATACATCGACGAAAAAAAACTGAGTGAAGGCAATCAATTGCCCACCGAAGCGCAGCTTGCGGCATTGGCGGGGGTGAGTCTTGTCACGGTTCGGCGTGCTTTATCGGAGCTTTCCGCACAGGCGGTGGTGCGGCGCGAGCAAGGTCGAGGAACATTCGTCGCGCGGCCAAGGGTCAATGCTGAGACTACCAAGATTGGCAGCTTGCGTAATGGCTTGCATTTAGACGCGCGATCCAAGTTACAAAGTCGTGTGTTGAGCTGTGTGGCGCGGGTGTCGTTAGACGAGGACGCCAAGCGCTTGGGTCTGCCTGCGGGGGCGATGGTTTGGGAAGTGTCGCGTTTGCGCATCCTGAACAATCGACCCGTAATCTGGGAGTTGTCGGTAATCCCAAAGATATTGGCTCCCGATCTGGGTGCGTATTTGCGACGGCTCGAAAAAGGATCGCTGTATGAATTGCTCGATAGTGTGTACGGCCTTAAAGAAGCGCGTGAAGAACAGACTCTTTTATCGCGACCGGCTTTGACGCGTGAACACGAATTATTGAATTTAATGAATTTCGAGTGGGTGGTGGAGGTTGCCGGAGTTAGCCTTTCTGCCCAGCATCAACCGATTGATGCCTTTAAAATGATATTTGTCGCCAAGGCTTTTGCATTTCGCCTTGAGACGGCGCCGAGTTTTTTTGTGGAGGCGGTTGAACTTGCTACTGCGCCGCGGATCAAGAAAGTTCGACAATCGTCAAATTAGGATGTGACAACAGGCTCGTGACCGGCCATCTTGGGTCAGAGTGACCGCGCAGCGCATCACGGGCACCTCGTTTGTTGGCGCCCGCGATCAGTAATAGAACATGGCGAGCTTCTAGAATAGTTTGTATCCCCATGGTTAACCCATGAGAGGGTATTGCCCACGGGACGGGTGACTGGTGGGCGTGTACGGCGCGGGTTTCTTCAGATAAATTAACCAGATGTGTACGCAAATCCCAGGCGGATTGTGGCTCGTTGAAGCCAATATGGCCGTTGCTGCCTAACCCAAGAACGCATAGGTCGATGCCATCATGGTTTGCAATTTCAGCGTCGTAAGATTGACATTCTGCTTGTAGGTCGGGAGCATCACCCTGTAGTAGTCGCGCGTTCTGCGCGTGTAAATTCAATGGATCGATTAGGTGTTGGTGTAGGAAAGCGGCGTAGCTGTGCGGGTCTGACTGGGGCAAGCCACAATATTCGTCGAGGTTGAAAATATAGGCTGAGGCTAGGCTAAATTGGCGCATTTTTGATCTTGCCACTAGCTCTGCGTAAAGACTCAACGGAGTTTGGCCGGTGGGCAGCGCCAGTGTCGATTGCGGCTTAGAGTTAAGATGGGTTGCCACCCAATTAGCTGCGGTAGTTGTGAAACCGTGCGGTGAATTCTCGGTTAGTATTCGCATAAGGCTGACCGCTCTAGATATCGTTGATATAACTTGGCGTATAAATCAGCGCTTGCAGGATTCGGCTCTATGGAGGCCGATGAGCCCGCCGATGCGGCTGCGGGAGCGTGGGTGCTTGCGGTGCTATGAGCGATTAGCGTGTGAGCGAGCAGTGCTGCGCCAATGGCGGCCGGTGAGCGATTGGTAGAGGCGCTGACGGGGCGTTGTAAGATATCGGCTAACATCTGCAAGCTGCTCGGGTACGCCGTGAGGTTGCCGGTGGCTTTTATTAGGTCAATTTTTCCGGATTCTGCCAACACTTCGATACAGCGTCTGATTTCGAAAAATACGCCCTCCATATAGGCGCGTGCGATGTCGCTGTGAGTATGGTGTAGGGTTAAACCGAATAGCGCGCCCGTAAGTTTTGGATTCCACAACGCACCTTGTTCGCCACCCGCTAAATACGGCGGAAATACTAGCCCTTTGGCGCCTGGGACTGATTGCGCCGCGTGACTATCAATTTGATGGTCGTTCCATCCGAATAATTTACTTAACCATTGATAGCCGGTTCCGGTTGCTAATAAATCCATTTCACGACCGTACCAGCGGTCGGTGACATGTGGGGTGACAAGGTAGCGTGCGCTCGAATCGAGTTTTATTTCAGGACATGCGCCAACTATTACCGTACTTGAGCCAAAACTGATGGATACGATATGTTCATCTAGTCCCGCTAGGGCGTAGGCCGCAGAAACGGAGTCTGCGGCGCCGGTGCTGACCGGGATGTTTGTGGGTAGCCCAAGTAACTTTGCGCCGTTCGCGTTGAGTGGGCCGGCCAATGAATTCGCCGGCCGAATGCTTGGGAGAAGGACCGTGGGCAAATCCCAGAATTTACATAATTGTTCGCTGAACGTACCCGTGTGTAAGTCATACACTCCGAAACCGGCTGCGGTCGAGGGTTCTGTGATTTCAAGGCCGGTCAGGCAGGAGAGTAAGTAGTCTTTGGCCGATAAGATGCAACGTACCTCGTTGCGACGCTTAGCAAAATGAAATTCAAACATCGGCGCGAGATATCGAGCGTCGATGGGCATGCCGGTGGCTGCGTACATGGCTTTTCGGGACCCTACTTTCTGAGTGCCCCAAGCGTCGGCGCGACCATCGCGCCAAGTGATCGCCGGTGCAATGGGGCCGTGGTCCGATAGGCATACCAGCGTGGGTAATTGACCGGTAAGGCCGATGGCGGCAACTTGCTCGGTCCAGCGCGGTCCTTGAACAAGACTTAGTTCGGAATTAAGCGCATGCATTGCCCTTGCGGTGGAGTGCAACCAGTCTTGTGGTTCTTGCTCCGCTTGGTGAGGCAGTTCACTAAGCGTTGGGAATGGCGCGAACGCCTCACCGACGGGTGCACCATTTTTAAGCGCCACAACTTTGATCGATGAGGTTCCGAGATCAATTCCAATAGTGATCGGTGCTACCAATTTCGGATCAGACATGAGCCTTTAACTGTCCGGCAACTTGGTCGGCTGCAATAAGCGTTGTTGCAATATCTGCATCCGAGTGCGCAAATGACACGAATAAATTTTCGAATGCGCCCGGATGAAACAGCACATCGCGCTCCAGCATTCCCTCCCACCAACGCCGAAAAATCTCATGGTTGGCGTAGCGCGCCGCATCGCGGTAATTGTGAATGGGCTTCTCGGCAAACCATACTTGTAGGACTGGCCCTAATCCCACTACATGTGCGGGCAACCCGTGACGCGAAAATATGGCGCTTAATCCATCATAGAATCGAGAGCAGCGTTCAAATAGAGCCTCGTACTTGCCCGGCACCCCCAGCTCATCGAGAGCCGCAATGGCAGCCGCGACGGCAATTCCGTTGGCGCTGTAAGTGCCCGCCATCGATACAGTGCCGGTCGCCACTAATTGCATAATGTCGCGTCGTCCGCCAAGCGCAGCCACTGGATACCCGCCTCCCAGTCCTTTCGCGAACACCGAAATATCGGGCGTGATGCCATAGTGGCCTTGCGCGCCACCGAAGCCTAGCCGGAAGCCCGTAATTACTTCATCGTAGACCAGTACGATGTCGTGCGCGTCGGCGATTTCACGCATGGCTTGTAGGTACCCGGGTTTTGGCAAAATACAGCCGGTATTGCACATCACAGGTTCGGTCAGAATTGCAGCGATGGAATTAGCGTTACGTTTGACAGCTTCACGCAATGCATCGATGTCATTCCAGGGCAAAATGATAAGTTGTTCGCCGGCGTACTTGGACAACCCGGGACCTTGTGCCACCGCAATGGGTTGGTGATCGGGGCCGGCAGTATCGAGAGCAGGGTGTTTGCTCCAATAGACTCCTTCAGAGAATCCGTGATACATCCCTTCAAAACGAATCACTTTCTCTCGACCCGTAAAAGTGCGTGCTAGACGCAGCGCATAGATCACGGCTTCCGTGCCGGTATTACACAAGCGAACCTGGTCGATGCTGGGCACTGCCGCTATAATTTTTTCAGCGAGTATCGCCTCTTGAGCTGTGGGAAGCGCGAACACCGTGCCGCGTGTTGTGATTTGCTCGATCACCGCTGCGGTGACTTTAGGTGGTCGATGGCCGAGAATCATGGGGCCTAGCCCCAGTAAGTAGTCGATGTATTGGTGGCCATCAGCATCGAATAAATAGGCGCCTTCACCTCGATCAACGAACAGCGGATAGGGGTCCCAGCCCGACCAGGTTGCACGAGCCGTACTGTTGACGCCTCCCGGAATTACCTTGCAGGCATGCTTGAACAGTTCTGCACTGCGCACCGAGCGTGCCGGACTATTGTATTTCATTGTGGTCTTTCCTTTGACGTCGCTTTGGGAAACGAATATAGAGGTGAAACAAAAAAAGGGAGTGCCATTATTCGATGTAAAAATAGCGCGATAAAAACGCCGAGTCCAATGGAGCCTAGGCCGTATAACATGACATTTTGGCTCACAGCGCCGCTTAAAATCGACTCGATAAGTACCCAAATACTAAACAGGACACCGATTGAGGGCAGCACGCCGCCTAACAAGAGGTCTGGCGTACTGGTAGCTAGTGCACTGCGCGCTTGCCATACCGCCGCCGCTGCTGTTATGCCGTAAAATACAATCGAAATGAGACCTAGGCTGCTCGCCGCCGTGGTTAAGGCTGTGGCGATTCCCGTAGTGCTCAGCGCTAGCGCCAGCAGGCCTAGGTTCAGCGTGCTCATGGCGAGCGTCGCAACCCAGGGGCTTGAAGTGCGGGTGGTGAGTTGTTGGAAGCATCGTGGCATGACTCGGTCGCGTGACATGGCAAAGCCCATGCGTGCGGCTGATACCACGGCTGATTGTAGTGACGCCAGTGTGCCGGTGAGTACTACGAGGGCCATCGCAGCATCCCAGGGAGGGGGGAATAATTTCTTGCCGATTGCTGCCAGCACGTTGCCGGCATGCGCCTGTAGTGCTTGCGGTGACAGCACGCTTTGAAAACTGAACGTGGTGAGGGAATACACTAGCGCGAGCATCACGACGCTGGCGAGCGCCGCTTTTCCCGGATTATTGGCACGGTCGGTTGTTTCTTCGTTGACATACATCGATGCATCCCAGCCTGAATACATAAAACAGGCAATCAAAATACCGCCCATCAAACCCTTCATATGTCCGACGCTATCCCAAGAAAACCAATTCCAAGAAAATGGCGCCGCAGTGCTGCCATGCCACAAGGCTGCGGCTGCGATGCCTGCGGCGATTAATAAGACGGCATATTCAAAAATGACCACGAGCCATTCGAAACGCGCCACCATTTTGAGCCCCAAGATCGCCAACGCAGTGACGAGCAAATTCCATAGCGCACCAACGGTGAAAATAGCAACGTGGTTTTCAACCAGCGAGGGTGCTACCAGCTCGAGCGTATAGATGCCGGCAGGAATTGTGAGAGTGGTGGTGCCTAGGGTGTAATACAAAAGAATCATCCAACCAGACAAAAACCCGAGGTAGGGATGAAATACCTTGGCGACCCACGTGTAGGTTGCCCCCGCACTTTGATCCCAGCGATTCAGGCGCTGGTAGGCGATTGCGATGCCTATCATTGGGATGAAACAAATAAGGATGGGGACAATGGAGGCATAGCCGCTAACTGCCACGAGTCCTGCAAGGCTAACCGCCATAGTTTGCGATGGACCGGAACTCGATAGTCCCATGATAATGGCGTCGCCCAAGCCAACACTATTGGCGCGAGAATTTGAGGTAGCAGTATTCATAACATTAGGTCATTGTAATGAATTCTGGGTGGCTGCGCAAACTTTAGAAAGTGGGCAGTAGTCTGTGCTTAGTAAGCCTTAAATGCCGTAGCGCTGTGATTATAGAGTCCAAGTAATCGATAGGCCGATAGTGCGAGGCCTATTGGTAAATATTCGCGAACGCGTTGATGCGTCATAATTATCGGATGTAAATCGCGAAAGTGCCGCCTGTTTGTCAAACACGTTGTTGATATACAAATTGGCTTCGCAACTACCGCGCGTGATGCCAGCTCGTAAATCCAGGAGAGCATAAGCGCGTTGAAAAGTTGCTGGGTCGGTGCGGTCGAAATTCGGGTAGGATTCGCCGACATATTGACCCTCTGCTCTAATGAAACCTGCGGAGCTCAACGACGGCTGAAAAAGGTACTTCGCCGATAGGTTGCCATTCCAGCGTGGCACGTTTTCCAGCTGCTGGCCTTTAAAACCGTTTACCGACGGAGCATCGGCGGCCAATACCGCTTTGGCAACACCTGCTCCAGCGCCCAGTTGGATGCTTTGATTTAGTTTTGCCTCGACCTCAATTTCGGCGCCGTGAACCACGGCTTTTCCGGCGTTCTCAGTAATTTGATAGGAACAGGGTAGGGTTCGCCCCTGCTGAATGTCATTCCAACGAATATAGTAAGTGGCCGCATTGAGTGTGAGCGCATTGTCTAGCCAGCGCGTTTTGGCGCCGATCTCATAATTCCAAAGGCTGTCCGGGCCATAGGGGCCATAGTCTTGGTCGCAACCTTTTTGCGACAGGTTGCTGGTGTTGACGCCACCTGGTCGTACGCCGCGAGATGCCAAGGTGTAATAGAGTTGTTCAGCGGTGGCTTGATAACTCAGCTCGGCTTTCGGATTGAATCCGGTATCTTTTGCAGATCCTGCCGATACACTAGGGCCTCCATTGCTTAATCCACCCTCGAAACGTACTGTCGTGTATTGAAGGTCATACCCTCGTAGCCCAGCGGTCGCGCGCAATTTTTGGGTCACTTGATAGTTTAATTCGGTAAATATGGCCGACTGTTTAGGGGAGTAGTCGCCATGTTGAGAGTAATTAGTATCATCCAAGGGTCCAGACCCAAATTTCAAAATAGAGGTTGGTGAATTGCGAAACAATGTGTCGTAGTTTGGAATGACATAATTGACGAAGTAGTGTCGATTACTATTGTTGAAATAGACTCCAACCACAGCGCTAACTGCCGATTCGGCCGGGTTGAAAGCTAACCGTAATTCCTGACTAAACTCGCGCGTTGTGACCGTGGGTGCGTATGCGTTCGCGACAAATTGACCCTGAGGAATGTTGAGCTCCAGCGCTTCGGTTTCATCGTCGGGTGTGGTCTCAATTCGGCGCATATAGGATGTGGTCGACAGCAGGCTAGCGGAGCCGAAATCGTAAGTCATCGTAAGATTGCTGAGAACAAATCGATCTGAATACGCCTCCGACACATTGAACGGCCGTTGTTGCGCTAGGGGACCGCCGGACTGACCGGTGCTCACATCGTAATTCGAAGGCGCACCGCTTTGTAAATCCTGCACCCAAACTGATGGCGTGATAGTAAGTGAATCGGTAGCAATAATTTTTAAGACGCTACGTAAACTAGAGCGACGCTCCGTATTTACATTGTGAATTGTCTGGGTAGGCTGGCTGCGGGCGATAGGATAGGCCGGAAATCCAGGCTGTTGAGGACCGGGTGCCCAGACGCCGATCTGACGATCAATAAATCCACTATATTCTTTATAGCTGGCAACTAGGCGCAGTGCGACTCGGTTCTCGACGAGCGGAATGTTAACCATACCATCCACGCGGATGTTGCCGCTGCCGTGGTTAGTATAAGAACCGTCAGCTTTAAAAGCTGCTTGAACCTTTGTTTGGTCAGGTTGATTAGTAATTAATCGCACCGTGCCTCCCATCGAACTTGCACCGTAAAGTGTTCCTTGGGGTCCGCGTAGCACCTCAACTCGAGCGAGATCGAACAAATCCGGATCAATACTGGCATTTGCACCATCTCCTCCTGAGGGCAGGATCGGTGTCTCATCGATATAGAGACCGGTGGTAGGCGCGTTTCCGCCAATAGACGCGATGCCACGGATCGAGTAACTACTACGTCCGGGGCCAGCAGAATTGAGCGTAACACCCGCTATACGAGCCGCCAGCGAGGAGAAATCTTGTACACCCGCGTGTTCCAGATTTTCCGTGTTGAACGCGACTACACTGAGAGGCACTTTTTGGAGAGGTTCGCTATGTTTTTCAGCGGTGACAACAATAATCTTCCAGAGTCGCTGTCGCAGAGGCGTCGGTCGTGGGGATTGCAAATGTTGGACAATTAACGACAAGTAGGACAATAATTAAGCTGAAATTGACTGCGTATATAATTTTCATCCCGCGCCTTGATGTTGATGAGTTAAATTAAGCCAATGAAAACTATACACCTTAAGATCTTGGTGGCACTAGTCGCCACAATGCTGGGTAGACCTGCGTGGAGCGATGCTATTGATGATGTGATGGTCGAGGCGCAGCATAGCGAGCGAATTCCGGGGCTGGCGTTACTAGTCATGCGCAATCAAAAAGTCGTTCGAATAGGGACCTACGGCCTGGCGAATGTTGAACACAGTGTTCCGGTTAAGCGCATGACGATGTTTCAGAGCGGATCATTGGGCAAACAATTTACGGCTGCGGCGATGCTTTTACTGGCAGAACGTGGATCGTTGCAGCTCGATGATCGAATTGATAAGTACTTGCCCGAAGGACCGCCGGGCTGGGAGGCGATCACTATTCGCCACTTGCTAAATCATACTTCGGGGATTAGGGATAGCGAGGAAGGCGCCATATTCGACAATCGGCGTGAATACAGCGACGATGAAATCATTAAAGTGGCCCACTCCTATCCATTGAATTTTCCGGTGGGAAGTCAGTGGAAATACAATAATACGGGCTACATTCTGGCGGGAATTATTGTGACTCGGGTCAGCGGAATGTTTTACGGTGATTTTCTGGCACGCGAGGTATTCAAACCTTTAGCTATGCGGACCGCACGCGTGATCAGCGACACCGATATCGTCGCCAACCGTGCTGCGGGTTATATGCGCACCACCAACGGAATTCGAAATCATGACTTCGTGTCGGCAGCGCTCAATGCAACCGCCGATGGCAGCCTTTATTTGTCCTTGGATGACTGGAGTTCGTGGATCGCGGCTCTCGATCGGCGCGCGTTGTTGTCGAATGCCTCATACGATGCCCTTTGGGGGATAAAACAACCGAGTAATAAACCTAAGTCGACTCATGGGTTCGGCTGGGACCAAAGCACGCTAGGTGGACACCCGGTGTTAGAATTTGACGGCTCGTGGCAGGGGTTCAGGTCCGGCATCGAGCGTGATCCTGAGAGTCAAACAACGGTGGTAGTACTTGCTAATCTTGCGGAGGCTAATGCCGATAAATTAGCGCGGGAAGTGTTTTCCCTAGTCACCGGTTTCCACTAGCGCGAGTTGCGCTAAAGCCTAATAGGCTGACAAACCCTAAGAAGAATATTGCGCTGCCAATAACGCCGGTTTGGATGCCCAATAGGTTGCCACTTTTGTTGATCACTACCCAAGCAAGGATTCCACTTGCTAATGCGCCATCGTCCACAAACAGGCTGACCATTTCGTGCATTACGATTGCTAGCACGCCGACCGGATCCCGAGGAGCTGCCTGTTTACCCTTCGTGTGAGCCGTTATATTTGGGGGGGTGGAACCAGCCTGGAAGCGCGATCGACACAGCAAGACCAGCGTTTGAGCGACTAGAAAATACGCGCCTAACAACAATAATAACGTGGCGTCGCCCCACGGCCATTGTATTTGCAAGCTTTCGCCGACCCACAGAGTGCCAAAAGTCGTCAATAAAAGACCCACCCCAAATTTTAAGGCGTTCTCTGGAATCTTGGCAAGTGGACGGTGGACCACCAGCCCTAGAATAATCACCAGAATGAGTGCCGCCATGGCACCGATCGTCGCCGCCCATAACGCTTTGCCACTTGCGGCGATGGCGATGACTATAAATACAACCTCCACCCCTTCTAGCATCACGATTTTAAAGGCGGCGGCAAAGCCGGCCCTGTCCCAGGTGTTGGTGCGCGCGGTGCTCCCCAGCAAAGTCGCTTGTTTTACGTATTCGGCCGCTTCGTTATGCAACGGTATTATTCCTGCCGATCTTAAAATCGCTTTGCGCAACCAACGTAAACCGAACAACAACACCAAGGTGCCAATAACCAATTGCACGGCTGCCAATGGAACTTCATCTAAAGTACGTCCGAAAACTGCAACTAGTGCAAGCAGTACGATTAGCGCGGCCCCCGTGCCGGCCAATGCGGGTCGCCATCCGCGCATGGTGCCTACCGCCAAAACCACGGTAAGCGCCTCAACGAATTCAACGAGCGATGCCATGAACGACGCTAGTAGCGTAGGCCAAATTTGGGGCCAATTGCCGAATATCTGCATCATCGTAGTTGCGAAGCCTCCCATCCACCACCTAGTGCCTCGATCATGCTAACGCTGGCGGTTAAACGATCGAGCAAAACAGTGAGGGCAGTCTCGCGACTGCTCAAGGTAGTCGTTTGCGAGGATATGACGCTGCTATAAGGCACGGTACCTGCTTTGTATTGATTCAATATGAGGCCCTCGGCTTCTTGCGCGGCTTTGACCACGGCATCTTCGAGTGCAGACTGCTTTTCCAAGAGGCGCAAGGTGGCGATTTGGTCTTCAACCTGCTGTATGCCGGTCAGAACGGTTTGTCGATAGTTGTCGACGCTCAGATCAAATCCCGCAGAGGCTGCGCGTGCTTGAGCTCGATGTAGTCCGCCCGCAAAAAGAGTTTGCGCGAGTGAGGGACCAAACGCCCATACTCTATTTGAGGCGCGAATTAATTTGCTGATTGATCCGCCGCTAAAATCATCCGAACCACTGAGTATGAGCGTGGGGAAAAATGCGGCGCGTGCCACCCCGATTTGCGCGTTGGCTGCCGCAACTTTGCGCTCAGCTTCAGCGATATCGGGTCGTCGCTCTAATAGCGCAGATGGAATACCAGGCGGTATGGTAGGGACATCGGTGCGCATTGCTGCATTGCTTAGCGAGAACGTGGAGGGCGACTGTCCAATGAGCACTGCGATGGCGTGTTCCAGTAAGGCGCGCTGAATGCCGGCATTGACCTGTTGCGATTGGCTGGTCAATAGTTGTGTTTGCGCGCTGACGAGGTCACCTTTCGCGGCGACGCCGAATCGAAAGCGGCTTTCAGCGATCTTTAAGGATTTCTCTTGTGCTTGAACGGTGTCATTTAATAAGGACTGTAATTGATCTTGGGCGCGCAATTGGAAATAAGCTGTCGCGAGTTGGCCTTGCGCCGATAGGCGTGCGGCGGCGAGGGCTGCGGCAGAGGCCTGTGCGGAGGCTTTGTTGCTCTCGGTACTGCGGCGAATTTGGCCCCAGATATCAATGTTCCAACTTCCTGCAATTCCGGCACTGGTGGTAGTTTGTACGTCGGCGCCGCGCGTTCGACCTCGTTGCCTCCCAAAATTTGCCGCTAGGGTAGGCCAGAATCCTGCTTGAGCTTCTTGTACTAAGGCCTGTGCTTCTTCGACGGCGGCGGCGGCAGCTTTGACATTTTGGTTGGAAATATCAATCTGGCTCTCAAGTTGATCAAGCCCTGGATCTTTGAAAATACTCCACCACTCCCCCCGACTGATCGCGTCGTTGGGTTCTGAGGGTTTCCAGTCTTTTTCTTCCTTGTAGCTGCTGCTAATGTCGATATCGGGTCTTCGGTAATTGGGTCCGACGGCGCAGCCAGCGAGAGCTACGAGTAGAACAGCCATAACTGGCCAATGGGGTTTTGAATGCGAATGTGCCTTCACAAAGGTGCCTCGTTAGGAATGCTGCTCGTGTAGTTAAGAATGGGTTGCGATTTTCGCTTGCGTTGCCCAATACGACGGATGTACAAATAAACGACGGGAGTTGTATAGAGGGTTAGTAGCTGACTTAAAACCAGCCCACCGACAATAGAAATTCCCAAGGGTCGGCGTAGCTCGGTCCCATCGCCTGAGGCAATCGCAAGCGGTAGCGCGCCGGCAATTGCCGCCAGTGTGGTCATCATAATCGGTCTGAAACGTAATGAGCAGGCGCGTGCAATTGCGGCGCGTGGATCAAGACCCAACTGACGCTCCGCATCCAGCGCAAAATCAACCATCATGATGGCGTTCTTTTTGACGATCCCGATCAACAAAAGAATCCCTAAGACTGCAATCATCCCAAATTCAGTGTTCGTAATTATGAGCGCTAGCAGCGCACCAACTCCTGCTGAGGGGAGGGTTGAAAGAATAGTCCACGGCTGGCCATAGCTTTCATACAACATGCCTAACACTATGTAAATAGTCATTACGGCCGCCAAGAACATCAATGGTAGTGCTCCCATAGACTGCTGAAACAGCTTGGACGTCCCATAAGCGCCGCCTTGAATACTGGTGGGCATATGAATGGCCTCGATGGTGCGTTGGATTGCGGCCTGCGCACTGCCGAGTGATCCGCCTTCCGGTAGGTTGTAAGAAAATGAGGTCGATATTGCGGTGCCGGTGTGGTTCACCGTGACCGGAGTAGTAGCGTCGCCGAAATGGCTGAAAGCCCCTAAGGGCACCATGGTCTCGGCGACGATACTGACGGCGGATCCGGTGGAGGTGTTGCCGCGTCCGGCGTTAGCTAGTGAATTCGCGGCCAAATTTCGCGCCGTATCTTGGGCGACTAAGGATTTAGAGGCAGCGCTTAAGCCTATATTTTTAGAGCCAGTATTGAATTGCGTTGTACCAGCCACTGCTTGGGTGGCCTGGGTTCCGCTCACTGTACCGCCGGATTTACTGACATAGAGTTGTTTGAGAATATTGGGATTTTGTGAGTATTTTGGGTCAACTTCCATTATCACGTGGTATTGCTGCGGGCTAAAGGGATTGTAAATGGTAGACACCTGGGATTGGGCGAAGGCATTTCCTAGCGTATTATCGATTTGACTTGCAGTAAGTCCTAAGCGTGACGCTGCATCTCGATCAACAATTAGATCCGATTCAAGCCCGCCCGGCTGTAAATCAGAATCGACATCGGTCACCTCCGGAACATTCTGCAGCGCCACCCGGAGTTTTTGCGACCAGTCGCGTAAAGAAGCAAGGTCATCGCCGAGTAAAGTGTATTGATACTGTGCATTAGCAGACCTACCACCGCCGCCGTGTAAGTCTTGTACGGCCTGAAGAAATACGGAGACACCAGTGGCTTGGTTCAATTGTGGCCGTAGCCGCGCAATAACGCCATCCGCGGAGATATGTCGTTCGCTCCTGGGTTTCAGCGAAATAGTGACATTGGCGCTGGCACCGCTACCGGGACCACCGCCGCCAGTCCCGACTGTACCGGCGACGCTCTCGACCGCTGGATCGCTTTTGATAATTTGTACGATCTGCTCCAGTCGTGGCTTCAAGCGTTGAAAAGAGGCTACGGCATCGCCACGAACGCCGCCCTGAATCAGTCCAGTATCCTGCTGTGGAAAAAAGCCCTTTGGAATAACTACATATAAAAATACGTTGAGTGCAACGGTCAAAATCAAGGTCAACAGTGTTAATCGTGGATGATTTAAAGCGATCGCCAGTGTCCGCTCATACTCCTGTTTAAGCCTTAGAAAATTACGCTCAAACCACTGGCTTAAGTTTGAATGCTTGGCAGTTTTGTCGCGGCCCAGCAGACGGGCGCACATCATTGGCGTGGTCGTCAGAGATATCGCGAGCGATATCAAGATCGCAATCGATAGAGTATTAGTGAATTCCCGAAATAAGCGACCAATCATCCCGCCGGCAAACTCAAAAGGAATAAAGACGGCGACTAACGATAAGCTCATTGACAACACTGTGAATCCAACCTCGCGTGCGCCTTGAAGGGCTGCACGCAGCGGTGCCATACCCGCTTCAATATGGCGGGAGGTGTTTTCCATGACGACGATAGCATCATCGACCACAAACCCGGTGGCAATTGTTAATGCCATCAGTGAGAAATTATCGAGTGTATAGCCTAAAAGATACATCGCCGCACAGGTGCCAATCAGGGATACCGGTACTACGATGGCGGGGATAAGCGCGGCTCGGTAGCTATTTAAAAAAATATAGACCACCAGGATCACCATCGCCACCGCGAGTACCAGCGTCTGTTCCACTTGCCGCAGCGACGCCCTAATGGTAATAGAGCGATCGGCTATGATTTTCAAGTCAATTTTAGGATCTATTTCGGCCTTTAATTTAGGTAGTTCCGCTTTAATTGCATCGATCACTGCAATAATATTAGCGCCGGGTAGTTGCGAAATTTGCACCGAAATAGCGGGTTTTCCGCGAGTATCAGACCTGCCCCCGTACAGTCCGAAGGTGCGAATATTTTCCGTGGCACCATCTTGCATATCGCTAACCGCCGCCACATCGCTGAGGCGGATCACGGCTCCATTGCGGTTCGCAATAATTAATTTTCGATACTGATCGGCGTCTCGTGCATTGTCATTGGTGTAGATTTGGTAGTGTAAGCGATTGGATTCAATGGCACCTTTAGGAGCATTCGCGTTAGCGTTTGAAATGGCGGCACGGATATCCTGTAGTCCGATACCATATTTTGATAAAGCGAGGGGATTGATTTCGACCCTAACTGCTGGCAATGCGCTGCCACTCACATTCACTGAACCCACGCCATCGATTTGTGACAGACGTTGCGATATGACGGCATCGGCGGCGTCGTAAATTTGCCCTTGAGTCAGGACATCAGAAGTCATCGCCAGCGCCAGAATCGGTGCTTGTGAGCTATTAATTTTTCGGTAAGTAGGGTTCTTGGTGAGTGAGGAGGGGAGATCTGCGCGCGCCGCAATAATAGCCGCTTCTACATCGCGTGCCGCGCCGTTAATATCACGGTTCAAACCAAAGGTAAGCTGGATATTAGTTGATCCAACGCTGTTGCTCGATGTCATATCATCGACATCGGCTATGGCGCCTAAATGACGTTCCAGCGGTGTCGCCACTGTGCTTGCCATGACTTCAGGGCTGGCGCCGGGTAGCGAAGCCGAGACGAAAATTGCCGGGACGTCGATATTGGGCAGCGGAGCTACCGGCATTAGCATAAATGCGGCTATTCCACTTAGAGTGACTCCGAGAGTCAATAAAACAGTGGCAACCGGTCGCGCAATAAAGGGTGCGGAAATATTCAAGACGCGGCGTCCCGTGGGCGAAATCGCTTGGCCGCGCGATCAAATGCCAAGTAAATAACCGGGGTTGTGAATAGTGTTAGGATTTGGCTCACCAAAAGTCCGCCGACGATGCTGACGCCGAGCGGATGCCTCAATTCTGATCCGGTGCCAGTGCCAAACATTAAGGGAAGTGCACCAAACATAGCGGCTACGGTGGTCATTAATATGGGCCGAAACCTTAGCAGGCAGGCTTGATAAATAGCGTCTCTCGGAGCCAAGCCTTGTGTACGTTCGGCTTCAATTGCAAAATCAATCATGAGAATGGCGTTTTTCTTGACGATGCCGATTAAGAGAATAATCCCGATAATCGCGATGATAGTCAATTCATGCCCTGCGATGATGAGCGCTAGGAGCGCCCCGATTCCGGCGGAAGGCAGTGTCGATAAAATGGTAATTGGGTGGATAAAACTCTCGTAGAGCACCCCTAAAACGATGTACATCACGAGAATGGCGGCTACCAATAAAAGCAGTTCGTTGGAGAGATTATTCCTAAATGCGAGTGCAGCGCCTTGAAATGTCGTGTTAATACTGCCCGGCAGTCCAAGGTCGTGTTCGACCTGTTCGATGGCGGCTACGGCCGCTCCCAAAGACACCCCAGGTGCCAAATTAAACGAAACCGTAGTGGCGGGAAACTGGGCTAAGTGATTGATCAAGAGCGGCCGGGACTCAATGCTGACTTTCGCGATTGCGGACAACGAGACTTGGCCGCCGGCAGCAGAGGGTACATAAAGAGAGTCAATCGAATCAACCGACCGATAAGTATCTGGGTCTGCCTCAATGATGACGCGATATTGGTTAGATTGAGTGAATATAGTCGAGACAATGCGTTGCCCAAACGCATCGTACAGCGCGTTGTCCACCGTGCCCACGCTAATGCCAAGACGGGCTGCGCTATCGCGATCAATCGTGACGTAGGCTGCTAAGCCATGGTCTTCTTGATTGCTGGTCACTTCGGCAAGTTCAGAGCGCCTCGCGAGCGCTGCGACGAGTTTAGGGGTCACATCAGAGAGCACCGATTGATCGGCACTCTGTAAATTAAATTGGTATTGGGAGCGACTAATCGTGTTATCCAAGGTGAGATCTTGCGCAGGTTGCAAGAATAAATTGATACCCGCGACAGAGGCGACTTCACGACGAATTCTCCGCGCGATGTCGGCTGCATTGGCGCTGCGTGTTTCGCGCGGTTTTAAATTTATTAAAAACCGCCCACTATTGAGGGTCACGTTATTACCGTCGACTCCTATGAACGATGACAAGCTGGCGACATCCGGATCAGTCAGGATCGCGGTCGCTAGCGCTTGTTGCCGGTCTGCCATTTTTGCATACGAGATTGATTCGGTTGCTTCCGATACGCCTTGTATCAAACCCGTGTCCTGGTCAGGGAAAAAGCCCTTAGGAATGAATATGTACAGTAGCGCTGTGAGTGCCAGTGTGCCTGCGGCTACATAGAGCGTTAGTCGTTGATGGTCGAGTACCCAGGTGAGCTTGTGGCTGTAGCCATCGATAAGTGAACTCAGCCAGCGCGGCGATTCATTATTTTTGTGCGTTCCGGTGGAGGCCGGCTTTAGCAATTTGGCGCATAGCATGGGCACCAGCGTTAGCGATACTACCGCCGAGATCAAAATTGTCACCGCCAAGGTCACTGCAAATTCACGAAACAGCCGGCCCACCACGTCTTGCATAAACAGCAAGGGTATGAGCACCGCGATGAGCGAAACAGTCAGGGAAATAATCGTGAAGCCAATTTGCCGTGAGCCTTTCAACGCGGCCTCAAGAGGGGTTTCACCCGCTTCAATATAGCGGGAAATATTTTCGATCATTACGATTGCGTCGTCGACTACAAATCCGGTGGCAATGGTCAATGCCATGAGCGACAAATTATTGAGGCTGAAATTAGCCAGGTACATGATGCCGAAGGTACCGACTAAGGATAGCGGCACGGATAGGCTCGGAATTAGCGTGGCAGGAAGATTGCGTAAGAAAAGGTAAATTACTAAGACAACTAATGCTACTGAGAGTGTCAGTTCGAATTGCACATCGTGAATGGACGCGCGAATGGTCGTGGTGCGGTCGGTGAGGATGGATAAGTCCACTCCGGCGGGTAATGAGGCGCGAAGCGATGGCAAAAGCTGATGAATGCTATTGACCACATCGACTACATTGGCCCCTGGTTGGCGCTGGACATTGAGTATAAGTGCCGATGTGGAATTCATCCAACCGCCGAGCTTGGTGTTCTCGGCGCTTGCTACCAGTTGAGCCACGTCCTTAAGGCGAACAGCAGAGCTGTTCTTATACGCAATGATAATGTTTGCATACTCGGCAGCACTTTTGAGTTGATCATTGGTGTTGATACTGTAAGCGAGCGAAGCACCGTCGAAAGTGCCTTTAGGACCATTTTGATTCGCAACGCTAATGGTGGTGCGTAGATCATCAATATTGAGCCCGTACGCCGCCAATGCGCGGGGGTTGACCAGCACTCGGATGGCGGGGCGTTGGCCGCCGCTGATGCTCACAACACCGATGCCCTTAAGCTGCGAAATTTTTTGCGCGACTCGTGTATCGGCAAGATCTTCAACCTCAGTCAGCGGCATTACCGTGGAGGTAATGCCTAAGGTGAGTATTGGTGCGTCAGCTGGATTGACCTTGGCATAGATCGGAGGTGCGGGTAAATCTTGGGGTAATAGATTTTGCGCAGCGCTTATTCCCGCTTGGACTTCTTGTTCCGCGATATCGATGGCAAGTGATAAATTGAATTGCAGAGTAATGACGGATGCGCCCGCTGAGCTAGTGGAGGACATCTGACTCAAACCCGGCATTTGACCAAACTGCTTTTCTAGCGGTGACGTGATTGCCGAAGTAATGACCTCTGGACTGGCTCCTGGGTAGAAGGTCTGCACTTGGATAGTGGGGTACGCAACTTCTGGCAAAGCCGACAACGGCAACTGGAAGTAGGCAATGATGCCGACCCCTAGTATCGCTAGCATTAATAGCGTTGTTGCTACCGGACGAAGTATGAAAATACGGGATGGGTTCATACCAAACGTGCCCCAACTAGCCCCCGCCCGTTAAGGGCGGGGGCGCTCATGATGATGCGATCCAAGATGCGGTTGGCTAGATAATGTGCCTGTGGGCAGCATCACCGTCGACCCATCGCGCAGCCGATCTCCTCCTTCGGTTACGACTACATCGCCCGCCGATAGACCCGCGGTAATGGCAACTCTTTCGCCATCGATGGCACCTAAGGTTACGGCGCGTACATTAACTTTGGCGTTGGTACCAGAGCCCGCGACGAGATAAACAAAAGAACTCGCAATACCATTAGGAGCGCCGCGATGTAGGGCTGAATTCGGCACGATGAGCTGGTCGTGCAATACCTCGACCAGTAGTTCAAGATTGACGAATTGATTTGGGAACAGCGCGCCATCTGTGTTGTCGAACAGTGCACGTAGTTTGAACGTGCCGGTGTTGATGTCTATTTGGTTGTCCATGGTCGCAAGCTTTCCGTTGGCCAACTTATGGCTGTGGCTGCGATCAAATGCTGCAACAGTTAAGGTCGCGCCGTGTAGGCCCCTTAGAATGGTGGGTATATTATCTTCAGGAATCGAAAATAGCGCTGAAATGGGTTGCAGCTGGGTGATCACCACGATGCCGTTGGTGTCCCCCGCGGTCACGAAATTGCCTTGATCGACCTGGCGTAGGCCAATGCGCCCCGCAATTGGGGAAACTATATGCGTGTAGGCGAGGTTAAGTGCCGCCGTGTGCACCTGCGCTTGATCGCCCTCGATGGTTCCGTCGTATTGCAAGACCAGCGCTTTTTGGGTGTCTAGCTGTTGTTGCGCGATAGACTCTTCCTTGAGGAGGCTTGCATAGCGTTGCAAATCCAATTTTGCGTTAGCTAGTAGCGCTTGATCGCGATGTAAGTTGGCTTCAGCCTGAGTGAGTGCGGCTTGGTAGGGGCGCGGGTCGATTTGCGCTAGAAACTCGCCGACTTTCACGCTTTGACCTTCAACAAATGCAATTTTTTGCAGTTGACCGTTAATTTGAGTTTTAACCGTGACGGTTGCGAGCGGAGTAATGGTACCCAGGGCTGGAATACGCACTGAAATATCGTCTTTGGTCACCGTGGCAGTGGTCACCGCAGTGGGGCTGCCACCTGCGCGGCCACCTGGCCCAGAGCCTGAACGGCTTGAGCCACCTCCACCCGGGAATTGCATCGCGTTTTGGCTACTCTGATGCGTGAATTTATAGATGCCAAATCCGGCGACTACTGCGATTACGATGCCTAATATTAGGCTCCATCTTGCGAAAAATCCCTTTGGAGCTATCTCTGGGGACATTTCTGACTGGTTTTGTTCTGTTTCCAACGGCGCACCCTAGTCAAATTTCTGAAAGCTACTAGTTCCGAGCTATGGACCCGCGTAGTTGATAATAATTCACTCGATATTTTACCCGGTATGACTGGGCCTGACGCAGGTAGATTTGCCGCAGCTAAGGGATGCAAGGATATTCAGGGCGATGAATCAACCACATATCCAGCGGCGACCCACGCAGCAAGCCCACCCTGCAGAGGGCGCACTCTCTCGAATCCCTCGCGCATTAATTGTTTTGCAATATGCGCCGCGGACGCCTCGTTGGGACATGTGCAATAAACGATAATGTCACGGTCGCGCGCCAGATCCTTAACACGATTAGCAATTTGATCGATCGGTACGTGAATAGCCGTCGGTATCCAATGCGGATCAAGCTTGCGAGCGCTCAGTGAACGTACGTCCAAAACTACTGGCTCGGCGCGCGTCTCCATCAAATTGTACAAATCGCTTACGGTTATTCGAGCCATGCGTAATTGCTGATAAAAGCGCCGCCGCTCCCACCATTTATACAAAATGTAGCCTGCTAACAGACACACCAAACCGATAATAGCCATCCCACCGATTTGCTCCAGATATTTTAAAATGTGCTGAATTTGGGTTTTGAATGCTATACCTGCGCCTAAGCCTGCAGAGACCCAAAGCACCGCCGATATCGTGCTTAGCCACAGGAATCGTAACCACTTGACACCCAGCGCGCCGGCCAAGGGTGGAGCAATTACCGCCAAGCCCGGAATAAACTTCGCAATGATCAGTGAATTCACGCCCCATCGCTCAAAGCGGCTTTGGGTTTGACTGACGCAAGAATCGGGTTCTAAGGAAATACGGCATAGCGTCTTCAGCACTCGCAGTCCGTAGCGGCGACCCACCCAGTACCACGCGGTGTCGCCGATCAAACAGGCGAGTATCGCCACAGCAAATATGCCCGGAGCGTATAGCTTACTGTCCGCTGCTAGTGCCCCGGCCACGGCCAGAAGCGGAATCGCAGGAACCGGTAGGCTCAATTGTGCAAGTAAAACTGCAACGAATACGATCAACAACCCATGGTGCTCCATGAGCAGAAAAGAGGTCGAACTCATCGAGTTTTGTTTGTGGGCAGATCGAACAGCAGCACCTCTGCCTGATCGCCACCAAGAATCTCAACTGCAGCGGTCTCGATTATCATCAGCGCGTCGCCGCCCGAGATCAGCGTGCCATTGACGCTCAAAGTACCGCATATCAGATGCACATAGACCATTCGTCCCTTGCTTATCCTAAGTTTCGTCTGCGCCTTGCCGTCGAAAAGGCCTGCATATAGCCGTGCATCTTGTTGCATGCGCAACGATCCCTGCTCCCCTCCTTCTGATATCACCAGCCTAAGTCGTCCACGTTTCTCATCGTCAGTGAAATGCTTTTGCTCATAACTAGGAGGACTACCCTTAATATTGGGCTGAATCCAGATCTGCAGAAAGTGTACCGGCATGGTGGCAGAGTCATTGCGTTCACTGTGGGTGATACCGGAACCCGCGCTCATGCGCTGCACATCGCCGGGTTGCATTACTGAACCATTACCCATCGAATCCTGATGGTTCAAGGCGCCCGAAAGTACATAACTAATAATTTCCATGTCTTGATGACGATGGGTTCCAAAACCCATTTTCGGTGCGACCCGATCCTCGTTGATGACGCGTAGCACGCCAAATTCGATATGCTCTGCATCAAAATATTCGGCAAATGAAAAGCTATGCTTGGACTGAAGCCAGCCGTGATCCGCTTGACCGCGTTCCGCACTTGTTCTAATTTTCATTAGCTACAGAAGCTGGCGCGCAGCTTTGGAAAAATCTGGAATATTTGAGTTACTGTGTATCATTTATTTCTCCGCAATCTGCCAACCGCCCCCCAGCGCGCGATACAGTTGTACCGTCGCGAGTAAGCTATCGCCGCTGGCAGTTGCCAGCGCAAGTTCCGCGCTAAAAAGATCACGATCGGCGTTCGTTACATCAACATAAGAGGCTGTACCGATATCATACCTCGCATGCGCGATCACGCTCGCACGGCGCAACGCATCCACTTGATCACGCTGGGCAACCTCGATTTCCGCTTCCTTCGAGCGTGTAATTAACGCATCAGCAACTTCTTGCAACGCTTGGAGTACGGTTTGCCGAAAATTAATAACTGCAGCTTCGCGTCTCGCGGCTGCACTACGCGTCTGATAGAGACTACGCTGTGGGTCTAGTAATGGAAGCAGCAGCGCAGCCGACGCGCTCCACGCCAAGGTTGAGGGCATGAACAATCGCGACAATTCGGTACTAATTCCCCCGTAGGTGCCGGTCAATGTCAATGCCGGAAACAGGGATGCCTTAGCCAGACCAAATCGCGCATTCGCGGCAACTAATTGTTGTTCGGCTTGCTGCACGTCCGGTCGACGTTCCAGTAGGCTCGCCGGAAGCCCTGCAGGCGGTATCGGCGCTACACGCACTGCAGCGGCTAAATCTTGTGATGGGACAACTTGCGGGTAACGTCCCAACAATATGCTCAGCCTATCTTCGGTTCGCGCTATTTGCAGTTCTTGCTGTGGAATAGCTACCCGAGCGGCCGCCAATTGAGCTTCGGTAGCCGCCACATCCAGGCCTGAAATCACGCCGCGACTATGCTTGGCCTTAGTCAGTTCGACTAGTTTTAGCCGTGTCGCCACCGTACGCTCAGAGATAGCAAGTTCTTGTTTAAGCGTGACTAGATCAAAATAGCTAGTAGCGACGTCGCCCACCAGGCCCACCGTCACTGCGCGCTTGGCATAGACACTTGCCAGCAATTCTGCCCGAGCCGCTTCAGTTCCACGGCGCAAGCGACCCCAAACGTCCACCTCATAGGAAAGATTCCCCTGAGCATCAAAACTATCAAAAAAACGCGGTTGTCCGGTACGTAACAAATCGGCGGATGTTTTGGAACGACTTACCCCCACATTTGCAGAAATTTGCGGCAGCAATTGCAGGTGAGTTGTCCCTAACGCAGCGCGTGCCTCAAGTACCCTAGCTGCGCTGAGTCGAATATCTAGGTTCTCGGTGAGCGCAATGCCAATCAATTCTCGCAACCGCGGATCCTGATATAAATCCCACCACTGCATTTCGCCAAGCGATAAACCACCGGCATCATCGGGTGCTAAACGAAATTGCTCTGGAAGCTTCAGGTCGGGTCGCACGTAGTTGGGCCCAGCCGCGCAGGCGGCAAGTATCAGCGCTAAGACAGTCACGCTGATTCGTTTCACTTCGAGCCTCGAACGCGCTGCGCCAACCCCTCAAGCACTACGTAAAAAAATGGCACTAAGAATATGCCCAGCAAGGTTGCTGCCAACATGCCAAATACCACGGTCGTACCCAATACTTGCCGTGCACCGGCTCCTGCGCCACTTGCCAGAACTAACGGCACAGAACCTAAAATAAATGCAAATGAAGTCATCAATATCGGTCGCAATCGCAATTTCGAACCCTCGATTGCCGCGCTTATCAACGGCATGCCGCGCGAATGCGCTAGCATGGCGAATTCCACGATGAGAATGGCGTTCTTTGCCGCAAGCCCGATCAACATCACTAAGCCAATTTGGGCGTATATATCGTTGGACATGCCGCGCGACCAGAGCGCGAGAAAGGCACCCAGAATCGCTAGAGGCACGCCGAAAATAACCGCAAACGGCACGACCCAGCTTTCGTACAGAGCCGCTAACACCAAAAATACAAACAATAAAGCCATACCGAACACGTAAGGGGCCTGCGCGCCGGCCTTCTTCTCCTGGTACGTGATTCCAGTCCACTCATAATCGAAGCCTTCGGGAAGTGATGACGCCAGATTCTCCATAGCGCCAATGCCCTGTCCCGAACTCATGCCTGACCCCGCCGTGCCGTTGATAGTAGCGGCCCGATAGACATTATAACGCTCTATGTACTCCGGCCCTTCCTTGGCTTTCACGGTAACCAAGGTTGACAACGGCACCATGTCGCCCAAGGCGGTTCGCACGTATAGACCGGCCACCGACTCTGGTGTGGTGCGTGCAGAACCTTCTGCTTGCGCAGTCACACGAAATGTACGGCCATACAAATTGAAATCATTAATATAGCTGCCACCCAAGAAAGTCTGTAAGGTCGAAAACACGTCCGAAACCAAAATTCCAAAAGTCTTCGCGCGCTCGCGATCGAGAACGTACTCGATCTGCGGCACATTAGCTGTGAACGGGGTAAAGACCCGCGATAAATCTTTGCGCTGGTTGGCTTGCCCGAGAAAATCTTGAATAACCCCTGCGAACCGCGGGATTGCGCCACCGGAACGGTCTTGAAGTACAAATTCGAATCCGTTGGATTGACCGATACCCGGTATCGCGGGTGGATCGACGATTAAAAAGCTGGCATCTGGAATATTACTCGCAAGTTTGCTCAGTCGGGTACGTAGCGCTTGAGCCTTATGCTCGGCGCCCTTGCGCTCGCTCCACGGTTTGAACACTAAAAAAACTGTTGCCGCGTATGAAGAGCTGACGCCCGTCTGTACGCTAAATCCGGTAATGGATACCACGTTGTTGATTTCAGGGGCATTTTTGCCCACTAACGCTACGAAACGCTGTACTACTTGTTCGGTGCGTTGCTGGGAAGCGCCCGCCGGCAAATTAATAAATGTGAGTAAATAACCTTGATCCTCATCCGGCAGAAAACCAGCTGGCCTTGTGAATACCAGGGCAGCAGTCGCGGCCAGGAGCAGCGCATAAACAACAAACGCCGCACCGCGCCTATGCATAATGGTTCCGACCAATACCGCATACCGGCCGGTCAGGCGTTGGAATAGGCGATTAAATCGTGAGTCATTGCTGTGGTTCGCTTTTAAAAGCAACGCGCATAATGCGGGGGTGAAGGTTAGCGCGACCACCAACGAAATTATGACCGACACCGATAAGGTCAGAGCAAATTGTCGATAGAACTGACCTGTAATTCCTCCCACAAACGCTACCGGAATAAAAACCGCTATAAGCACCAGAGCGATTGCGACTATCGGTCCTTGTACGTCTCGCATGGCTGCGCGCGTCGCGTTGCGCGCGTCTAAGCCCTCGGTCTCCATTTTGTGCGCTACTGCTTCTACTACCACGATGGCGTCATCGACTACTAAGCCAATGGCCAACACCAGCGCAAACAAGGTCAAGGTATTGATCGAAAATCCCAGTGCAGAAAATGCGGAGAACGCACCGATTAGTGAAACCGGAACCGCCAGCATCGGAATCAAGGTGGTGCGCCAATTACCTAGAAAAATGAACACCACTATCAGGACTAGAAAAACTGCAATCAGCAAAGTGATGACTACTTCGCGCACCGACTCCGCGACAAATAGGGTCGTATCAAACGGAATACTCGCCTCAATACCAGATGGAAAAGCCTTGGACATTTGAGCTAGGTTAAGGCGCACGGCTTTAGCGACATCCAAAGCGTTAGCATTCGGCAATTGATATATGCCCATCAACACACTGCTCTGTCCGTTGAGCCGACTCGAGCGCGAGTAGTCGGTAGCCGCCAACTCTACTCGTGCAATATCCTTGAGACGAACGTTGCTGGCATCAGCTCGACCACGAATCACTATATTTTGATACTCCGAGACATTCACCAAACGCCCGCGCATACTTACTGCGTACTGCAACTGCTGGCCCGGCGGTGAGGGTTCGGCACCGATAACGCCCGCGGGTGCTACTAGATTTTGCTCGTTGAGAACCGTTGCGACATCTTGAGTAGTCACGCCCAATTGCGCCATCCGGTCTGGATCCAACCAAATGCGCATACCGTAGTCGCGGGCCCCAAAAACTGTGACTTGGCCGACTCCCTTGACGCGTGCTAGTCCATCGTAAATATTGAGCTTTGCAAAATTACTCAAGTACAAATAGTCATAGCGTGGATCGGTAGCGCGGACCGATACGAGCATGAGCACTTGCGGTTGTCGTTTCGCGACCACAACGCCCTGGCGAACCACTTCTTGCGGCAAGTTGCGCTGCGCGATCGAAACCTGATTTTGCACATCAACAGCGGCAATGTCTTGGTCCGTGCCTACATCAAAGGTTACCGTGAGTGCGTAAGACCCATCATTGCCGCTCTTCGAGTCCATGTAAATCATATTGGGCACGCCGTTGACCTGCTGTTCGATCGGCGCCGCGACGGATTGTTCAATGGTGGCGGCATCGGCTCCCGGAAAATTGGTGGTCACGACAATAGAGGGCGGCGTGATCTGCGGGTACCTGGCAATCGGCAACTGACGCAATGAAATGGCGCCGGCCAATGTAATAATGATCGCTAGAACAGTGGCGAAAACGGGTCGATCAATAAAAAAATCGCTCATGTCTTGGATGCCGCGTTAGGTGCGGGCACCCAGGGTATCGGCTTTAAGTTGCTACCCGTGCGTAGTTTCTGCGCTCCATCAACCACCACCGATTCGCCAGCGCGCAATCCACTCTGCACCAACCACCCCTCACCTATGCGGGCTCCCATAACTACGTCGCGCCGCTGCGCGTGATTTTGTGGATCGATCAGCCAAACGAAATTATGGCCCTGGACTTCCTGTACCGCGCGTTGTGGCAATACCAAAGCATCTTGAAGCTTCTGCGCATCGACTACCACACGCGCGAATTGTCCGGCGCGCAACAGATTTTCAGGATTTGGTACTGTTAGGCGCACGGGTAGCGTACCGGTGCGGGCGTCCACCGCAGCGTCAACAAAATTGAGGGTCCCGGCGTGTGGATATACAGATCCGTCGGCCAGAACAATATGAAATACCGGCGGGTTCTTGATTTTATTATCAACCGTAACACCGCTCAATTTTTGTAATTCCAGCAAGCGTTGTTCACTGATGCTGTAGTTTATGTACATGGGATCGGTTGAATAGACGGTAGTTAATAGCGTTTGATAGGCGCTCACCAAACCACCCACCCGAACTTGTGCGCGACCCATTACCCCGTCGATCGGTGATGTTACGTTGGTATATCCGAGATTCAACGCCGCAGTCTTTTCGGCGGCCTGCGCGGCGGCGACAGCCGCGGCACCGGCCTCGACCCGCGCCACCACCGCGTCCAATTCTTGTTTGCTCGCCGCATCCATTTGCGCGAGCGGAGCGATTCGCCCCTGATCGCGACGCGCTTGCTGTAGTGTTGAGCGAGCCTGGGCTGTCGCCGCGCGGGCTTGGGCAAACGCTTGCTGATAAGGCTGCGGATCAATACGGAACAGCAATTGGCCGTGCTTTACCGCTTTACCTTCGACCGCCAACTCCCGTTCCAGTAATCCGCCGGTACGTGGCCTGATTTCTACCGTGTTAAAGGCTTCGGTACGCGCCACATATTCAAGGGTCACCGTTGCCGGTCCAGGTTTTAGTTGCATTACTGTGACGTCAATGACGGGAGGCGGACTCGCCTGGGGGCCCGAACAAGCCGATAGCCCGTACACGATTCCAAACAACGAAGTCGGAAACCTAAACCTAATCACTAGTCTTTGCACGGTATCACTCGCTAATTTTTATGGAGCCCTCCGGTTCTACGGTATCGCCCATTATAAGGGTTCGCAATAAGACTGCGGTACGCGCACCACTAAACTTGAAAACCCCAAAGGTTGAGAAGACTATCTCAAGAGTACCGCAACGCGGTCGGACAAGGCATGAATGCCGCCCGAGGTGTCGCAAATGCGTCCGTTAACATAAAACCCTGGCGTGCCGCGCAAATGACTGAGGGCCGCACCTTCTATTTGTTCGCGCACCCGTTGCCGATAGATTTCATCATCGAGCGACGCCCTAAATAGGGCCATATCCAGGCCGAGGCCCGCCGCGTATCCGTCCAAAGCCGGGCGACCCAATCGAGCGCCCTGTTCCAACAACGTATCATGCATCGCCCAAAACTGTCCTTGGGCAGCGGCAGCTTCGGCGGCTTCGGCTGCCATGAGTGCAAGAGGATGTGCGCTTTCAATTGGGAAATGACGATAAACCAGCCGTACCTGACTTGCGGATCGCTCTAGAATCATGCGAATGTCTGGCTCAGCCGCCTTACAAGCAGGACATGCAAAGTCCCCGTACTCCACAATGGTCACCCGCGCATGATTGGAACCGCGAGTGTGGTCGGTGGGCACCACTGGTGCGGCTAAGTCGAGTTTTTGTGCGGACGCCATGAGCTGCCTCCTAACATTTTAGAAGCTTGGCGCTCACGCAATGTTCGCGCCATCGGCTGCCAAGGAAGTTCATTGTCAGTATGCGCCGACACCAACGTTTAAACGAATCAATCGTTGACCCATACTACCCAGGAACATTTTGTACCTCGTCGCGCACAGTAGCGTGGTCAACTCACAATCAACTGCGCCATCGTTTTATCAAAAGTGGTACCCGGAAAAAGGCTTAAGGCGGTTCGTGTCGGATCCAGTCTAAAGCACTGCGCCGCAGCGCTGGCAAGGATAAAATTCAATCCCTGAGTCGGCCTAAGGTCCCGATTTTGATAAAGCGCGCCGGGCGAGAGTCCCGGCCAGTCGGTGATGACTCGACCGCCTTGCACGGCACCCCCAAGCAGCATGGCCAGACTCGCGGTGCCATGATCTGTGCCGCCAGTACCGTTAACCGCGGCGGTGCGTCCAAATTCGGTGGCGACGACCACAACTGTGTCATTCCACACCGGGCCCAAATTGTCCATCAACGCACCGAGTAAATTGTCGAGCTGGGTCAGCTGCCGTTCAAGGCGCGCGTTTTGTGCGGTATGCGTATCCCAGCCAATGGTTTCAATCATGGCAATCCTAGGGCCATCCGATTTTGCGAGAAACCCCGCTGTCAATTTACCAATCGCCGCTGGATCCTGTTGCTTAGCGGCTCCATCAGTCATTCCGCGCGCGCCCATAGCCTCGCTCCATAACAGATGTAACATCGCATCATCGGCGTATAGCTGATCCACCCGCGTTAATAATTCATCACCGGCATCGGGTAGTCCTGATGGCGCATAGGTGATCACGGGCGCCGGTCCTCGCAGCGCCAGTGGAGCCGTCGGTGAAAGCGCGACGGCACGATTCGTGGGCAATAGTACCAACAAGCGATTAAGCCACCCATCCTGGCGAGCGAAGGGACTGGTCGCGCCGCTTTCTAGAATATTTTGGCCATCAAAATGCGAACGGTCTCGGTAGGGGCTAGCCACTGCGTGGCAGAACAGCGCTTGCTTGGCCTGGTACATTTGACCGACACGGCGTAGTGAGCTGTGAAGAGCAAATGAGCCACCCAGGGAAATTGTCCTCGCCGGGTCGAGCGCAATGACGCCGCGCAGCCGCGCGTAGTCTGGATCGCCGATGGGCACCAGTGTTTCTAGTCCATCAGCCGCACCACGCTGGATGATAAACACGAAGCGCCGCTGCGTTTCGGCCGTTGCCAATAGTAGGGTGGGCACAAACATCATTGCGCTGCTTAACAACAATTGACGACGATTAACCATTTCACTCACCTCCTCATGAATTCTGGCGCGACCAGCAGCAGGGCGAGGCCTTGCTGGGGGCTGGACGCATGGGCGATGGCCGAACGGGTGGAGGCGCCGACAACTCCAGGCAACAGTTGATCCACCAGTTGACGTGGATCGGCGCCCGCATCTCCTAGGTTCGCCAATCGGCGCGCCTCCTCTACACGTCTAAGCAGCGCATCAGGTCCCGCCCAATCGGCACTGGTGTCCGCATAGCCTGCGGGGGATCCAGGTTTCCAGATGGGTTGGCCTAGTTGGTTCAACAAGGCGTGAACATTGAGGCTGTCGATATCAACACGGCCGAGGCCGCGAAGCGCGGACACTATCCAATCCCAGGGCGTCTTGAATTTGGGTAACGCTACAGCCCAGGCTTCGGGCGTCGCAACCAGCGCCGCGTAGGTGGTCGACAAATCCCCGCGACTATTGCGAAATGCGCTGGCGACCCGTGCTACCGCGGCAGCCGGCGGATCGTCGGCCACAAAGTGACGCACCAGCTTGGTAGCAATCAACGTGGCCGTAGCAGGATGGTGCGCCAGATCCTGTAAAACGGCCTGTGCCTGCTGCTGATCCTCTTGAGGATAGCGCCTGCCTAAAATCGTTCTTACTCCTGGTTCGTGGGTACGTGGACGGAACATAAAATCTCCAGGCACTGCATTCCAACCGGTCAATGCTTGGGCAAATTCGCTGACATCGGTCTGGGTGTAGCCACTGCGTACGCCCAGGGTGTGCAATTCCATGATTTCGCGAGCTAGATTTTCGTTCAGTCCCCGCTGTTTGCCATTGCGTGCGGCAGCCAGCGCGGCTGGGCTGTGGGGTCCGAGCGAGATATTCTGATCCAGAAAAGCCATCATCGCGGGATGTTGTTCAACCGCGACCAGCATGTCTTCGAAGCGTCCGAGCACATGCGCGCGGATTGCATCCCGCTCCATCAATCCGGCTGTGAGAGTGACGTTGCCTTTTTCGACGGAGACTGCAAAATGATTAGCCCAGAAATGCACTAGTCGCTCGACAAACGGAGCGCTTGCGGTCATTGCGCTACGTAAGCGGCAAGCGGTGGTTGTCAAATAGGCGGATTGACGTAACTCGGCGCGTGCTTGTGGGGATACAGTGCGCATCGATAAATCCCGTATTCCCAACCAAGCATTGGGGCTTGGCTCAAAGCGATCAAATTGCGCCACTAGCCAGCGCTGGGCATCGCCCGTAACTTGCTCGCCTGGTCTCGCGCCAAGACCGAATCGGTTAAGGGCGATGGCAGATTGAAACATGTGGGTATCCTCGAATTGGGCGATGTGTCGATGCTTAAAGGGAGTAATGCGCGAATGTGAAATTCGTTGACCGCCGTTTTTGACATATGGCAAGCTTCACCCTACCGTATAGCTCCTTATGCCCCCTCTCAATCGCCGCCGCTTTATTCTCGGTACTGCAGGTACTGCCGGCGCGCTCGTCGTGGGTTGGTTGGCGACACCTACACGTGACCGATTGAGTCCGAGCACACCGCTCGCGACGAAGCCTGGTCAAAGCGCTCTGAATGGTTGGGTCAAAGTATCCAACGACAACACCGTAACTATCGTCATGTCACAAGCTGAAATGGGGCAGGGCACACACACGGGACTTGCGATGTTGCTGGCGGACGAAATGGATGCTGACTGGGGTCAAGTGAAGTGTGAACAGTCGACTCTGGACGCGATCTACAACAATCAAGCCGCTATTCTGGGTGCGCTGATCGCGCCGGACGATCATGGCTACCTAAGTCGTGTAACTACCCACCTGGTCGGCAAGGTTATGCGCGAGATCCCAGGATTGCTCGGCACGGGCGGATCATCAAGCCTCACCGACCAATGGCGGCCCATGCGCGAAGCTGGCGCCTCGGCCCGCGCTATGTTAATCGCAACCGCCGCAAAACACTGGAGCGTGCCCGCTCATGAGTGCCACGCTGACAGCGGACGAGTGCTGCATGTCACCGGCCGAAGCGTCTCGTTCGGCGAACTGGCAAGCGCCGCTGCTCTACTGGATCTACCCAAGGACGTGACTCTAAAGCAACCGGGGCAATTCAAGTTGATTGGTAGACCGCTGCGGCGTCTCGACAATGCTGCCAAACTCAATGGGTCGGCAATCTTCGGCATTGATGTACTGGCGCCTGGACTCTTATATGCCAGCATTACTATGTGTCCGACCATGGGTGGCAGGGTCGCAAATTTCGATGCCACAGCGGCGCGAGCCTTACCCGGAGTGCGCACGGTGGTTGCCCTCGATCCGGTCGCGGGCAGTAATCTATTGCCGGGCACGACTGCGGGCGCTGTTGCGGTAATCGCGGATACACCATTTCGTGCCATGCGAGCATTAGACGCACTTAAAATCGAGTGGCAGCACGGGACTGCCTCAGCACTGTCGAGTCGCTCGCTGTTCGATGAATTGCGACACTCGTTGGATACCCAAAAAGGCAAAGTACATTTCGAGTGCGGTGATGTCGGGGCGGCGATGAAGTCGGCGGCGAAAATTATCGAAGCCGAGTACCAAGTGCCCTTTCTGGCGCACGCCACCATGGAACCTATGAATTGCACCGTGCAGTTTGAGGACGGTGCCGCAACGGTCTGGGCACCCACCCAGGCGGCAGGATTCGCGAGTAAGGCGGTGGCGAAGGTGCTGGGCATTAAGCAAGCGAAGGTCGAGGTCAAAGTCCCCTATTTAGGCGGTGGATTTGGGCGGCGCTACTACACTGACTTCATTGTTCAGGCGGCAATGCTCGCGCGCGAGACGCGCGGCGTCCCGGTGCAGCTACTGTGGTCGCGCGAACAGGACATGAGCCATGATTACTATCGTCCGGCCTATGTATCACGTTGCAAGGCCGCTTTTGATACACAAGGAAAACTAACGGCGTGGGCGACTACGTCTGCGGGATCGAGCATGGGTGCGTTGTCCTTTATGGACAATACCGCCGACGGTGCGGCTGATACTGGATATGTATTTACTAATGCTCGCGTTGCCCATCAGGCAGTCGAGTCCGCGGTTAGCATCGGCATTTGGCGCTCAGTGGCGCATTCACAGAATGCTTTTTTCACCGAATGTTTTGTCGATGAATGCGCCGTCGCGGCGGCACGCGATCCCGTGGCGTTTCGCGCCGAATTGTTGAATGGAAATTCTCGGCATCTGCGCGTCTTGCAACGCGCGGCTGAGCTTGCCCGCTGGGATCAACCCCTTATCGCAGTGGATGGCGTGAAGCGTGGGCGGGGCGTCGCATTTCACCGCGCCTTCGGCACAGTCGTTACGCAGATCGCTGAAGTCTCGCTCACTCCAGAAAAACGTATACGGGTCCACCGCGTAATCTGTGTCGTTGATTGTGGGGTAGCCATCAATCCAAATCTAATACGCCAACAAATGGAAGGCGCCATTGTGTATGGCCTGTCGGCGGCTCTGCTGGGTGAAATAACGATCGAAAATGGCCAGGTACAACAAAGTAATTTTCATGATTACCCGGTGTTGCGAATCGACGAATGTCCGATCATTGAAGTCGAAATTCTTGCCAGCGGCGAGACTCCAGGAGGGGTCGGCGAGCCTGGCACACCGCCGATCGCGGCCGCTGTCGCCAACGCTGTGTATTCGCTTACGGGATTACGCCTTCGCAGTCTGCCGTTGAGAATCGAATGATTTTGCTCTCCATCAACGGTAAGCCAGTGATTGTTCAAGCTGAGCCCGACACACCCTTGCTGTGGGTGTTGCGTGCTGAGTTACAACTGGTGGGGACCAAGTACGGCTGCGGCAAAGCGCTGTGCGGTGCCTGTACCGTGCACGTGGACGGCGAAGCGGTGCGCTCGTGTGTCACTCCGATCAGCGCAGTGCAGGGCCACGAAGTGGCAACCATAGAAGGCGTGCGCGGTGATCAGATCGACGCGCTACGCCGTGCCTGGACTGACATCGACGTCGTGCAATGTGGCTATTGTCAAAGTGGTCAATTGATGTCGGCGTGCGCGTTACTTAGGAAAATACCGCGACCCAGTGATGCTGACATCAATGCCGCAATGCGCGGCAATGTCTGCCGTTGCGGGACCTACCCGCGCATCCGGGCTGCCATTCATTTAGCGGCGCAACATATTGGAAACAAGCCGCCTAAGGCCGATGACGCTTAAGCGGCGGTTTCACCCTGAGACTTTGCGCCAACTCTTTAGCGCGCTGAATGACCTGAGTATCCGCCAATAACTGCGCTAGAAAATACGCTCCCGTACCAGAGTGCATTGAGCCACCATTGGCAAGCAATACGAGAACCATATCCTCGCCTTCTAGCCAGCCCATGGTGGCGCTAAAGCCCAGCACATCGCCGGTGTGACCGATCACGACATCGCCGCCATAGCGTCCGCGAAATAAACCCTCGCTAACTTCTTGCTCGCCGCCGCTGGTCTCGCCCGTGGGTTGAAAACTCAACAGACGTTTCATTGCGGACGGCCCGACCACCAAGCCGTCTCTAAGAGCGCGCGCAAACTCCGCCAAATTCCTCGCGCTCGCCAGCATGCCGCCTGCAACCCACTCGGTCGACAGATTCGAGCCGCTCACATCAATCAATTGCGGCGACACCCACTTGAATGAGGGATGCACTCCCACATCATGCCGAAATTCCCGAGTGGCAAAATGATAACGCACGGGTAGCCGCAATGGATCAATGGGCTCGAAGCCTGCAAGTTTTATTTCAGTCAAGCCCAGTGGTACTAGTACCCGCTGGCGTATCGCCGCGAGCGCATCCATTGGTCGTCAAACTCCCATGTGGGGATACCGCTGCTGTGGCTTAAGAGTTGTCGAATGGTTGCAATGTCGGCGTTAGGAATGCCGCCCACGACCTTGGGTGCGAGCAATTCAAGTGCAGTGGCATCAATATTTAGTTTGCCCTCATCCACCAATTGTTGCACCACGCAGGCAATGAAGGTCTTGGTAATACTGCCAATGCCGCAAAAAATATGCTGGGTGTGCGCGGCTGTGGGTTTGCAAGTTTGCGTAACCTACCGCACCAGTCCAAATCACCCCCTGACGGGTGGCGATTGCTGCCGAGATACTGGGCAATCCTTTTGCAAGGCCTTTGCTCAATTCGATGCGCAATGCCTGTTCAGCGTCGGTCGCCGCCGCGAATTGCGTGGTACCTAAGCCAATAATAACAATAAGAGTTTCAACTTAGCCCAAACTTGGTCGCCAATAACGCATAGGAATGGCGTCGCGCCTCGGGATCGAACGTCCAGGTATTGATGACGATTTCCTTGAGAGCGAGCTTTCGCTCCAGTGCAGTGAGCTTATCGGCCACCTGACCCGCTGTGCCGACTATTGCGGTGGCGCGTAGGTTTTTCAACATTGCTCGCTCCGCGTCTGTGTATGGGTATACGGCGGCTTGCTCCGGAGATGCCAGCGGCATCCTTAGGCCCTTGTCGAACCCGACGCGCCATAGTTCGCGGGCCGTCAACAACCGCCTTGCCTCGCTTTCCGTGTCCGCGGCTAAGGCCCACACGCAAATCGTTGCGGTCGGTTCGGGATAGCGCTTGCTGGGTCGATAGTTTTGTCGGTAGAGGGCTAACGCCTCCTCCACTCCGGCACCCTCGCTAAAAAAATACGCGAAGGCGTATGGCAAACCGAAGTGTGCTGCGAGCTGTGCACCGTAACCTGAACTTCCCAGAATCCACAGTTGTGGACTGGTCGCCCCCAAGGGATGCGCCATAATTTTGTGGTAGGGATGACCCAGCGGCAGCGGAATACCTGAGACCCAGTGCTGTAGTTCTTGCACCTGACGTGGAAAATCATCGGCGGCGTTAGCATGCGGGTTGAGTGCTTGCGCAGTGAGACCGTCGGACCCCGGCGCTCGACCTACGCCCAAATCGATTCGTCCCGGGGCTATTGCCTCCAGCACGCGAAACTGCTCGGCTACTTTAAGCGCAGAGTAATGCGGCAACATGACGCCGGCGCTGCCGACCCGAATGCGCGATGTTGTAGCCGCAATCGCAGCCATGAGTATTTCAGGTGCCGTACCGACGATGCTGGCGCTATTGTGGTGTTCGGACACCCAGAAGCGCGCGTAGCCCAATGCATCGCAATCCTGTGCGAGCAGGATCGAGTCGCGGATCGCGGCGTCTTGGGGGCTGCCCTCAGACGCAGGCGATTGATCCAGCACTGACCACTTCATGTACTCACTTCGGTCGACCTGAGAAGCCTGCAGCCGTGCGCAACGCGTCGGCATCTAGTAATTGACCGCGCAACATGACTATTTGGGTTTGACGCAGATCGCTAAGGCGAGTTGAAGGATCACCCTCAATTAGAGCAAGGTCAGCCGACTTACCCACCTTTATGGAAGCTGTGTGCGTGTCCATGCCGACCAGTTTTGCGGGCAAGATGGTGGCGGCTTCGAGCGCTTGCGCAGGGGTAAATCCTGCTTGATTGTAAATCTCAAGTTCGCGGACAATTTCAATCCCGGAACCGTCAGTGTCGGCGATGATGGGAATGCCGGCCTGGTGCATTCGATACAGCAGCTTCACCATCTTAGCCCAGCTGGCGCGGTAATCAGCGCGTGTCAGATCTTTGGGCGCGGCAAACCCGCCGGTCCTAAATTTCCGCTCAGTGACGGGTGGCAGGGTGCCGACAAACGGCGCATAGGCCGGCGACATCGCGGGAAATACGCTAAGTAAGCAGCAAGAAACCATTAACTGGCGCATCGTCGGCTCCTTTGATTAGCCCTACAGCACTGAGTGGACTCGGTGCGGAATTGTGAGGGGAAGGGAGATTTGGCGCAACTACATGACGTGCCGGGCCGCAGCCGCACGACCTCGTGTCGTTGTGGCCCACAATGCATAATGGCGGCAAATCGGTACTGCGAGAAGCATGAGCGGTGAGAGGGGAACTCAGGAAACTGAGGACGATCGCGCTGGATTGTCAGCTGACTAAAGA
>JAYVYN010000184.1:0-5919 GCA_043784265.1 Gammaproteobacteria bacterium
CAACTGCAGGTAATCCACCACAATTAGATCAAGCCCACGCTCACGCTTCAATCGCCGTGCACGCGCACGCACCTCGGTGGGTGTCAAAGCGGGTGTCTCATCCACAAATATTTTAGCGTTCGAGAGCTGCGTCATCGCTGAATCAATGCGCGGCCAATCGTCTTCGTGTAGGCGTCCCGAACGCAAATTACTCTGATTGATTCGCCCAAGCGAGGAAATCATTCGCAAGGTCAGCGACTCAGCTGACATTTCCATACTGAATATCGCAGCAGACTTGCCAGAGCCGAGTGCAGCATTTTCGGCAATATTTACTGCCAACGTGGTCTTACCCATTGAGGGTCGTCCCGCGATGACAATAAGGTCACCCGCTTGCAGACCCGAAGTCATCTCATCGAGTTGCTTAAATCCAGTTGAGACACCGGTCAAAGTCCCGTCGGAATGGTAAAGCTCGTCAATTTTATTAACGACCTCCGGCAGAATGCTCTTTACCGTACGAAATCCAACCTTGCCACGCGAACCTCGCTCAGCGATCTCGAACACCGCCCGCTCAGCTTCGTCGACGACTTCCCGCGCTTCACGGCCTTCCGGCTCTAGAGCGCTCCCAACAATCAGATTTCCCGCTGTAATCAATTGCCTCAGTACCGAGCGCTCACGCACGATATCGGCATAGGCACGAATGTTGGCCGAGGTTGGCGTATCGCGCGCGAGTGCACCCAAATAGGCGAGACCGCCAATTTGTTCAAGCACACCGTGGCTTTCCAAGTGTCCCGACAAGGTGACGGCATCACAAGGCTGATTGCGCTCGATCAGTCCCGCCACCGCTTCGAATATTAAGCGGTGATCGTTACGGTAGAAGTCTTCGGCGAGGACACGATCGGCAACTTGATCCCAAGCCGCCGCGTCCAACATGAGGCCACCGAGGACTGATTGCTCAGCCTCGATGGAATGGGGAGGGAGTCGCAGTCCTTCCATACGCAAAGCCAGCCGTACGCAGCTTTGCCTGCCGCTACTCTTCGGCGACGATGGTGACCGTCAACGTCACATTAACATCAGTATGCAGATGGAGTTGCACCTGGTGTTCACCAATGGAGCGAATCGGCCCATTAGGCATACGTACTTCGCTACGAGTGATCGCATACCCTGCCTTAACCGCGGCCTCGGCAATATCTGCCGTACCAATCGATCCGAATAATTTACCTTCGGTACCGGCTTTTGCACCCAATATCAGCTTGAAGTTTTCCAGGTTTGCAGCACGAGCCTGTGCGGATCCCTGCTCTTCATGTGCCTTAGCTTCCAATATATGGCGCTGCGCCTCAAACTTCGCAATATTAGTCGCGGTCGCCAAAGTAGCCTTACCGGTTGGAACTAAAAAATTACGCGCGTAACCCGACTTAACTTTGACGCGGTCGCCAATAACCCCAAGGTTCGCCACTTTCTGCAGCAATATGATTTCCATAATGATGTCGCTTTAGTGCTGATCGGTGTAAGGCAGTAATGCCAAATAACGCGCACGACGAATCGCGAGCTGCAATTGTCGCTGATAGTGTGCATGCGTTCCCGTGATTCGACTCGGAACTATTTTCCCAGTCTCGGTGATATAACTCTTAAGGGTCGTTATATCTTTGTAATCGATTTGTTTAACGTCATCGGCCGTAAAACGACAGAACTTTTTGCGACGAAAAAAACGTGCCATTGAGTGCTCCTTATACCTTACCGAACGCCCATCGGCATATCGTCGTCTTCGCCGTCGTCGCCAAAGTCATCATGACGACGTGCGTTCTCATCCGGCGCACGCGCCATCGGTGAGGCGTCGGTAACCGCTTCATCCATTTTTACAACAAGGCTGCGAAGTACCGCATCACTAAAACGAAACGAACCCGTAAGTTCAGTGAGGGTTTTTTGATCGCACTGGATGTTCAACAAAATGTAGTGCGCTTTGTGAACTTTAGAAATTGGGAATGTCAGTTGACGTCGGCCCCAGTCCTCAAACCGATGTACCGATCCGCCGCCCGCAGCAATCATGCCTTTGTAGCGATCTACCATGGCGGGGACTTGTTCGCTCTGATCCGGGTGGACCAGCAGCACTATTTCATAATGTCGCATTGTAGGCTCCCTACGGTTTTAGCTTCCCTTTGCGAGGGGTGAAGCAAGGAGTAAAACCGGGCAGCCGGCGAAAAAGAGCGCGAAGAATACTCTTTTTGCCTCACTAGGGTCAAGCACTTTTAGATTCTATGGCTTTGAACTCCCTAGTGCATAATCTTGCGATGAGAAATACAACCCCTACCGCCCCGGCCGCCACCGCTGCAGCACCCGCCACAATGGCCGCTTGGCGTAATCAAAACCTCACCGCAGTACTATTTGACCTAGACGGTACCTTACTTGATACCGCGGACGATATCGCCTTAGCGCTCAATCGCGCCACTGATGAATATGGCTGGCCCGCCTTGACGCTTAATCAGGTGCGAAATTCCATCGGTCGCGGCGCGCCCTTACTGGTCGAGCGGGCCGCAACGCTGCACGGTCGCAACCTCGATGCGGTAACTCATAGCGCAATAACGGAGCGTTTCTTTCATCATTATGAAGCCCTCGAAGAATCCGGGGAAGGTGCGGCCAAACCCTACCCTGGTGCGGCCGAGGTGCTGCAGAAATTGCACGGAATCGGTCTGCGAATTGCGGTTGTCACTAACAAACAACAACGCTTTGCCACTGCGCTCGTAAAGTTGAAGGGTTTGAGCGCCTGGATTGACCAAGTGGTGGGTGGCGATAGCTGCGCACGACGCAAACCTGATCCTCTCCCGCTAGTGTTCGCGTGCCGGTTGCTCGGCGTTCAAACGCGCGAATCGATCATGGTGGGTGACTCGGTTAACGACGTTCAAGCGGCGCGTGCCGCCGGCATTCCGATCATCTGCGTACCGCATGGATATAACGAGGGCCAGGATCCTCGCACTTTGCAATGCGACGCATTAATTGAGCAACTGACTGAATTACCGCGTTTGTTATCCGTCGCGTAATTTACCCATCGTTTAAGCCGAGATACCCCAATCCTAAGGCTGGTCGGGACCGACGGTCGGCAACCAATCCGAAATGCGTGGCAAGTCGGCGTCGCGCACCGCGGTAAATGCCACAATATGCTCAAGAATATGCTGCACGTAGCCGCGGGTCTCGTTATAAGGAATATTTTCGATCCATATATCCGCATCCATTTTGTGATGAGGTAACCAGCGTGCAACCGATGATGGGCCCGCGTTGTAGGCCGCAAGAGCCAGCGCTAAATGCTGGTTATAGCGATCCAGTAGTTCACGCAAATAAGCCGCCCCTAATTCTAAGTTCACATTAGGATCCGTCAAAGAATCGATATTCGAGAAAGCTAGATGCCAACGTCGGGCGACGTTTTTGGCAGTGGCGGGCAATAATTGCATAAGGCCGCGCGCGTTCGCGTGTGATACCACGTCTTTGCGAAACAGACTTTCCTGTCGCATGACGGCATAAATCCAATCGCCCGACAGGCCCGTTAATTGGCTAGCCTCCAGAACCGCCGTTGAATAGGGTCGCGGATAGCGTAGGCGCACGTCATCCCATTCACCGGCTTGGGCGAGGGTCGCGATCCCCTCAGCATACCATCCCCAATCCATCGCGATCTTGGCGGCTTGTACCTTTACCTCAGCGGTGCTGCCGCTGAGCGCCACGGCCCATTCCAGCGCCGCCTCGTCTATTAGATCGCAATCGTAGAGTGCGTGCGCACGCAATAAGCCGGGAGCTGCCAGCAGAGTGGCTTGTCGCACTGAATCATCCGGTAAAGCACGTAGATTTAACTGATAGCGTTGGTGAAGGTGGTCCGCGGCAAGATACCCATAGTAATCACGCAAGCTGGCAAGCTCAGTAAATAATACTTTTGCCACTTCGGGACTAGTAACCGCTAAAGCGCGTGCGCGCCAATAACGCCAACGCGCAAGTCCCGCCTTCGCTTCAGGCATGGCGTCAATCCAGGCGCGCGCCTGGGCAAAATTGCCCGCCCACAGTGCAGCACGTACGCGCGACTCCTGCACTTGGTCATCGACCGCCTCCGGCGGAATCAACGCGAAGGCCGCCAGCGTGTCGGGATCCCGACTTGAAGCCTCACCGAGCGCCAAGGCGCGCTGCAAACGCCCGCCTAAACCCGCGGTCATGTCCGGCCGGGACCGTAACCGCGGCAATAGACTCGCAGCACCTGCGGCATCCATATGGGATAACCGGGTAAAGCCCGCTTCCAGCGCACCCGGCTCAACGAACTCACCGTGAGCAATGATTTGAAGCAAGCTAGCTTTAGGATTTTCCAGTAAATTCGCCCATTGCAGTAGCGGTGCGGCCCGAGCGCTAGGAACGTCGAGCAAAAACTCCCTGGCTAAGCGTGAATTATTTGCAACAAGCGCCGCGCGAGTCCTACTCTCAGCCAACGCCGCGCTCAAATGCCCTTGTTCGCGGGCCCAGGTGAAGGGCAACGCACATTCCTCAGGCCATCGTTGTGGCTGGATCCAACGTTCAATAATCGACGCCGGTAAGGTCGCTACATCGCCAGTCGCTAACCGACCCATGAGCCGCGCGCACACCAAACGCGGATCACTCTCATCCGTGGTACGCGCTAAAAACCAATCCCACCGACGACGTTGTGCAAGACTCAATAGCCATTCATGTTGTAGTGGGCGTGCAACGGGTTGTTCTAAATGAACGATTAAAAAATGATCGATAATCGCGTCTAGTTCTACACTGGGTTTATCCTGAAGGTCACGACGAAGCCGGGCTGCCACCAAATAATCATGTAAAACATAGGACTCGAGCGCCGCTGAGTCCGTCAACTCGGGTGCGCTCGCTAATTTTGGGGAACTCGCTATTTTTTGATGGATACGCTGCCACGCCGCAAGGAATTCTCGCACCTGGCTGGGTTCGCTATACACGCTAGTTCCGGCGGCAAATGCTGGTGCAAATGCTGGCACGAATGCCGCAGTGTTAAGCAAAATAAGCAAACAGACCGTCACACGGCCAAAGAAGGGTCTCGACATGGGACTATATTAGCGGCTGAACGACCAATATACTCCGCACTTCTTTTTTGCAGGGTAGGCTATGTGGTTCAAGAATCTTGTTTTCTATCGATTACCCGCCGATTGGACCTTGCGGGCTACCGAACTCGAGGCACAACTTGCTGAACGGACGCTGCAACCCTGCGGACCGTTTGACCTTAAGAGTCGCGGTTGGATGCCGGTCACTCATGGGGGACGATTACTGCACACGCTCAATCAGCAGCATATGATCGCTTTAGGTGAGAACGAGAAATTACTCCCCGGATCGATCATTCGCCAAGTAGCCCAGGAACGCGCCGAAGTGCAAGCTCAAGACCAAGGTTTTCCGGTGGGTCGAAAACAAATGCGGGACCTGCGCCTCAAGGTAGGCGACGAGCTGCGCGCTAAAGCGCTGACGCGGCGACGCGTCACACGTGCCTGGATCGATCAATTGTCTGGGTGGTTTGTGATAGACGCCGCAACGATTCCACGCGCAGAAGCGGTGATCGACACGTTGCGAGCCACTCTCGGCAGTTTTGCGCCGGTTTTAATGGCAACTGAGCGTTCGCCGCATTCACTCATGGCCTCATGGCTGCTTCGAGGGGGAACGGCCTCGCGTTTCACTATCGATGATGATCTTGAATTACAAAGCGCCGATAAATCTAAAACCGTCATACGTTATACGCGTCACCCGTTGGACGGCCCAGAAATCCAAGCCCATCTTAAAGGCGGCAAATATCCCACCCGACTGGGACTTACTTGGAATGACCGTGTGTCGTTTGCCCTTACCGATAAGATGATCCTTAAGAAAATTGAATTTCTGGAAGTCGCAGAACCAAACGCAGCCGAAGAACTCGAGCCTGCGGAAAAATTCGATGTGGATTTC
>JAYVYN010000185.1:0-8564 GCA_043784265.1 Gammaproteobacteria bacterium
TTCAGTCCGGACTGGGGAGGCATAACGCCATTGAACTTGATTCCTGCGACATTCAACTCGCCCACTAAACCTTTTGACACGACCATCACTAAATAATCAAGTCCCTGAGGGCTCTTCGCGAAAGCTTCAACTTGTGCGTGTAGCGATGGAAAGCTCCCGGGATTGCCGGCACCGGTCGCGCCGTGACATATGGCGCAACGGGTCGCAAAAACGGAGGCTCCTAGCGGCCCGCTTCCCGGCAACTCAGCGCCTTTAAGGGGCGCGCAAGCCATCATGCCGAGCGCGATCAAGGCCCTAAAAAAAAACCTACTTCTGGTCAATGGCAACCCCCAAAACAAGGGCTACCGTGCAGGTATAGGACTGGCTTTGGGTGCCAAAACACCAGGTAATTTCGTTGTTATTCTGCGGCCTGACTACCGGCCGATCGCCTTCGTTGCGCTGACACGCACACCGTCCCCAAGGAACACCCCCACAGCAATCATTATAAGAAATAATATAGTTACGCTTATCCCCAGGATTGCGACAAGTTCCAATCCAAGTAACGGGTGACATCTCTGTTCCTGGTGGGCATGCGGTCACGCTACCTCCGTAACAGGAACATAACGACCCATCAATCGCACAATAGCGCCAGTAATCGCAACGGCCCGGATCGCCCGGGTCCTGAAGATTTCCAGTACTTAAGGAAGGTGTTTGAGTTGAATTCGGATCGGATTTATCGGGGTCGGGGGCAGCCGCCCGCGCCACCGGTAACAGCGGTAAGGTTGCCGCACCTGCTAACAAAGAACCCAAAACCGTAAAAATACTCCGGCGCGAGGTACGACTCGCAAAGCCGCGCAACATTTTTTCTGCTAGATGATCAAATTGAGCCACTTTAATTCTCCCGACGATGCGCGTCTTAACCGCGCTGAATGAGGAACTGCTGAATAGTACTAACGCCACTTTCCTTGGCCACAAATAAACTTTCCAAATGTTCACGCGTGTTGACCAGGCCACTTGAGGCTAACTTACCCGCCTCATCAATTAGAACCGCATACGGTAACTTTGCAACGCCGAAACTACGTCCTAATTTCTCCGACAAAACATACGGGAATTTAGTCAATCCCTTGTTGCGAACAAACTCGACATGATTATCGGACTCACCGTCACTCGCCAATACGATATCCAACCATTTCCGTTCCGCTCCTTGTGTGGAGCGTAACGCCGGCAACAAGGTTTCGCACACGGTGCAACCCGGCGACACAAACAACAAAAGCTGGCTGCGCCCGCTTCGCACCCCACCCACTTTAACCTCTGTTCCGTCTAAGGCGGCCAAGAGCATTTCCGGTGCTAAATCGCCAATCTTCAATGCCTGTGGCAATGAAAGTGCGCCGGCTGGCGCCACTCGTTGGTGAAGTACACCGACCTGACGCGCAAGTACTAGACAGACCATTGCCAACACCAGCACCGCCACCCAAAGCACAATCTGCGAGGCCACTAGGAAACTCAAGTTGCTTCTCCAGCGCGGCGAATGGGCCGTAGCGCCATGACTTGATCAAGAGCGGCGTAAAGGGCCAAAAGAGCGAGGCCCGCTAGAATTTTCGACGGCGATAGTAAATCGCTCACGTCAGTGGGACCCAATACCAACGCCAGCCCAATAGCCACTAAGCTTACATTTCGTAACAATGGAAACGCCCCTAAGGGTTGATGGAGGGATCCGAAACTACAGCCACAATCCACATCGCGGCGCCCTGCCGCCCAAGCGCGCGCGATCAACAGAAAATAGACGCTCCAAATTAGCAACGCCAAAGCGGCCCCCGCGTATCTCGTGACGGGTACTACTAACAATACGCCCGCACAAAATTCTAGTAGCGAAACCACCACCACTACTCCCTTCGCAAAACGCAACGGCAAGCTCGCCAATTTCTGCACGGCAACGCGCGTGCGTGCCGGTTGTAGCCATTTGTGTCCACTCGACAGAATTAACAAAAACGCCGCAAATAACCCAATTTGCGCCAGTATCTGTTGGCTAACCGTAAGCATTGATACAGGACTTGCACTCAACGCAATGGCTCAATTTGCATACGGGTATTGAAACCAGGTAAATCTAGGCTACGCAGTAACGCTCCGCTTAAATCATAGACATCCAACCGCTCACCCGCTTGTACCAGCATCAAAGCTTCCGCACCATGCGTGAGCGCGAGCGACGAGCCTGGTCTGACCAGCGGTAGTCGGCGCACACGAGTCTTGGACGCCGCGTCATAAACCCAGACCTCATTGGCCGGCTCTTTATGAGTGCCTTCATGGCCGTTCCGTTGCATCAAGACGTACAGTAGTTTATGTTCATCGCTCGCCAATATTTGCCAACCACTGGGACGCCAATTTCCCGAAAGGTCGGCAGCAGGTACAAGCGGCCAATCAGCCAAAATTTTTGCGGCATCACCCCGCAGGTCGATCGCTTGAATTCGTCCGTGAAATGAGGGGAAATAGCGAATTCCGGCCAACTCTGCTGAGGCCGTAAAAAGCGGATCGCTATCCAGGGGATTGAAAACCTTAGTCTCGCTGCGGCTGACAAGCGCGCCGTTAGCATCCAATTGTACCGAAAGCATAGTACCGCTAGCACATAGCGTCGAGAAGCCGCGTTTACCGGTGGGATACACTAAGGCACAGCCCGGAATCTCTATATCCCCAAGTACTTTGCGATTAACAAGGTCGACTACTGTTACCGACGCTTGAGGCGTCAGATCAAATACCAATGCCATTTTTTGGTCGTCAATAAACGCAAACATACCTTCCATTGCCGTCATCAGACCGCGCTTAGCTCCCGGCAAAACAATTTCGCCGATGGGATTCAACGTCTCGCGATCGTAGATAGAAATAAAATCGGTGCGCACGCCGCGCGTGCCTCGCGACCAAACCGTATCAGCCACATAAATTTCAGGACGTGTATCAGAAACCAGCAAAGTAGCCGAGTCGCGTGACTGAAGGTTGCCCTTAACCTCTCGGCTATCCGCACCCACATTGCGTAATTCAATTCTGTTGGTCGAATAATTCAAGAACGCCCAGCCAGTAGGATACTTAGCGGGTAATTTCTTAATATTGAGCAACTCCTCCACTGGCAAGGGAGTAGGAAATTCTTCCGCTATGGCGGAACTCACCGCGAAAAAACCTAAATTTAATGCCGCCGCCGCAACAAGGAATACAATTTTTTGTGTCATGCCTATTTCCCAATCTGTTATTGCGGGCTAGCGACCGCTTTGGCCTATAAGTTTACTTGAATTAAGACAAAGTGAATACTAGCTCAGTTACAGGTATATTCTCGCCATGAATATTGCGTTACTGGCGTTTTACCTGGCATTGAGCTTCGCTGGATTGGCTTTCGTACTTGGCGCCCGTCAAGCGGCGACGCGCGGCGCGATACGCTGGCCAACACCGCTTGAACTCGTCATTGGCTTAGTGACCGATTTTTTTGATACCTTAGGAATTGGTTCCTTCGCGCCCACAACCGCTATCTATAAATTACGGCATATGGTCCCCGACGAGTTGATCCCGGGTACGCTCAACATCGGTCATACTCCTGCGGCGCTTATCTCCTCACTAATCTTTGTAACCTCGATAGCAGTCGATCCCTTGTTACTGGTGTGTGCCGTGGGTGCAGCGGCGACCGGCGCTTGGCTAGGTGCAGGCGTCGTAGCGCGACTGCCCCGCCGCGCCATCCAGGCGGCCATGGGCGCGGCGCTCACGCTTGCCGGGCTTGTTTTTACAGCGATTAATACGGGGGCGCTTCCGGGCGGCGGCACCGCTATGAGTTTATTCGGATGGAAGTTTGGAGTCGCTGTGGCTATCAACTTTATCCTCGGGGCACTCATGAGTTCGGGTATTGGCCTGTATGCGCCTTGTATGATCACGTTGGCGCTGCTCGGTATGCAGCCACTTGCCGCCTTTCCGATCATGATGGGTTCATGCGCCTTAGTCCAGCCGGTTGCGAGCCTACGTTTCTTTCAGAGCGGCCGCTTTGCCTGGGGCCCCTCCCTAGGATTGGCCTTGGGCGGGGCGGTGGGTGTTTTGATAGCGGCCTATATCGTTAAAAGCCTGCCGATGGTGGCGCTGCGCTGGTTAGTAATCGTAGTCATTGCGTATGCTGCGTTCTCTATGCTGCGGTCAGCGGCGCGCAATACGGATTAAATGATCCAGGTCTGGTCAGGAAGTGCGCCAGAGGTTAAACCAGCCTGCATGCCCCAGTCCACGCAAGGTGCGTATATTGCGAAGATATATCTCATCGGTATTGACTGATCCCGCAATGGCCAAATCGATGCTGTGCTCTCTTAGTAAGTGTAGCGTCGGATAAGGCGAGCGATTGGTGTAGTTCTCAATATCATCAGGATCGGTATCGGCAAATTGATATTGCGGATGAAAGCTGGCTATCTGGAGTTCGCCTTCGAGTTCAAGCTCAACCAGCGCGGCATCGCAAATCGATATAAAATCATTGTAATCCGCGAAATCTCCCATAACCCAAGGATGGATGAGAAGCGTGGTCTCGCAGATTTTTGACTCGTGCGTGACTAAATAATTTAGCTCCGACTCAAGCTCCCGTAAAAGTTCTTCCGCAGATTTGCTCTCGCTCACATAAAAACGCACGCGGCGGTTCTCATATACTGGCTGCGCAAATGGACATAACCCAAGCCCTATGACGGATTTTTCCAGCCACAGTCGTGTGGAATCGATTATTTCCTGGTGCATAATGTCGCCTGAAGTCTGCTGTACTACCCCGAGTATATTATGCCCTCTACCGCTCAAAAAAAAATCCCTGCCACTCTCATTCACGGTGACGGTATCGGTCCGGAAATTATGACCGCGACCGTTGCAGTACTAGAAGCACTGGGAGCGCCTTTTCAATGGGACCCGCAGGTCGCAGGTCTCGAGGGCATCAAACTCGCGGGCGATCCCCTGCCGGCTGCCACGCTGACTAGCATTCGCAATACCCGCCTAGCACTCAAGGGTCCACTCGAAACGCCCTCAGGCGGCGGCTATCGATCATCAAACGTGCGCTTGCGCGAAGAATTCAAGTTGTACGCCAATCTGCGTCCCGCGCAGACTCTAATTCCGGGCGGAAGATTCGAAAACATTGATCTTGTGGTGGTACGTGAAAATTTGGAGGGTCTCTACATCGGTCACGAGCACTACATTCAAATCGACGACGATCCACACGCAGTGGCTATGGCCACCGGCATCAATACCCGTCAAGGCTGTCGTCGTGTGTTGGAATTTGCCTTCCAACATGCGATTTTGACGGGTAGGAAAAAAGTCACCATTGTCCACAAGGCTAATATAATGAAAGCCTTGACCGGCATTTTCCTGGAGACCGGCTTGCAGATCTACCAACAGAAATACCAGGGACAGTTTATTCTCGAGACGGTGATCATTGATGCCTGCGCTATGAAACTAGTACAAAACCCCTGGGCTTTCGATGTATTGGTGACCACTAATTTATTTGGCGATATCCTTTCGGATCTGGTGGCCGGTCTGGTAGGCGGGCTCGGTATGACGCCGGGTGCTAATATTGGTGCCGATGCGGCCATTTTTGAAGCCGTTCACGGATCAGCTCCCGACATCGCCGGCAAAGGAATTGCGAATCCCACGGCATTATTACTAGCGGGGGCAATGATGCTGGATCATTGCAAGCTGCCTGATATGGCGATGCGTCTACGTCGGGCCATCAACGACACCTTCAATATAGACCAGGTGTTAACCGGTGATTTAGGAGGGCGCGCGAGCACACTTGAGTTTACCAATGCGCTAATTAGGCGCTTAGGTAAATAGCTCGTGACTCCCATTATTTCAGTTGAGAATCTCACCAAAGCATATGCGTCGGGCTTTAAGGCCCTAAAGGGGATTAATCTAGCAATCAACAAAGGCGAAATATTTGCATTATTAGGCCCCAATGGCGCGGGCAAAACGACCCTCATCAATATCATCTGCGGAATCGTCTCCCCGGGCGCGGGAAGAGTCATCGCGGATGGTCACGACATCGTGCACGACTACCGGGCGGCTCGGTCAAAAATTGGCCTGGTACCCCAGGAACTTAACACCGATGCCTTTGAGACAGTTTGGGCTACGGTAAATTTTAGTCGTGGATTATTCGGCCGCGCACCGAATGCCGTCTTCATCGAAAAACTGTTACAAGACCTTTCACTCGCTGATAAACGCAACAGTAAAATTCGTACCCTATCAGGAGGTATGAAGCGACGCGTGATGATTGCAAAGGCGCTATCACACGAGCCGAAAATATTGTTCTTGGACGAGCCTACAGCAGGGGTAGACGTTGAGCTGCGGCGCGATATGTGGGCACTAGTCAGCAATCTCCGTACCCAAGGCTGTACCATTATATTAACCACGCACTACATTGAAGAAGCCGAAGAAATGGCGGATCGGATCGGCGTCATTAATCAAGGCGAGTTGATATTGGTTGACGAAAAAACCGCGTTAATGAAAAAACTTGGGAAAAGACAACTCACCTTACATCTACGCGAACCGCTGCAAAATGTGCCTTCTGAACTTTCCGCATGGAATTTAGAACTCCGTGGCGGAGGCAATGATCTTGTCTATATTTTTGAGGATAGCCATGGCAGCGATATTTCTATCCTTTTGCAACTTTTATCCGGACTAGGAATTCATTTTAAGGATTTACAAACGGACCAAAGCTCATTAGAAGATATTTTTGTAAACCTTGTGAGCACACGAATATGAATGCTCTCACTTTCAATAAGTATGGCGTATGGGCAATTTATAGATTTGAGATGGCTCGTGCCGTGCGTACGATAGTCCAAAGTTTAATAACGCCCGTTATCACAACATCTTTGTATTTTGTTGTATTTGGCGCCGCACTTGGATCACGGGTTAGCGGCGTTGGCGGCACCAGTTATGGTGCCTTTATTGTTCCGGGACTTATTATGTTGGCAGTACTCACCCAGAGTTTGTCAAACGCATCGTTCGGAATATATTTTCCTAAATTCACCGGCACCATTTATGAATTACTATCGGCGCCTGTTTCCCACTTTGAAATACTGATCGCGTATGTTGGGGCAGCGGCCACAAAATCTGTAGTTGTGGGATTGATAATTTTGTTGACGGCAGGATTTTTTGTGCCAATTCACATTCTACATCCTGTATGGATGGTCGCCTTTCTATTCATGACTGCCATTACTTTTAGTCTATTTGGCTTCATCATTGGCATCTGGGCCAATGGGTTCGAGCAATTACAATTTATTCCAATGTTAATCGTCACCCCGCTGACCTTTCTGGGCGGCGCTTTTTACTCCGTTGATATGTTACCGGTAGGCTGGCGTACCTTCAGCCTATTCAACCCTGTGGTCTACCTTATCAGTGGATTTCGCTGGAGTTTTTACGGAAAAGCCGATGTCAGTTTTATTTTAAGTTTTGCTATGACCGTGGGGTTTTTTCTTGTCTTTCTGGGCGTCGTATCCTGGATATTTAAGACAGGTTATCGACTCAAAAATTGAATACAGAGTTATGAAAATTATTTCTTATGTACGGGTCGTACCGCTCATGTTCATCATGAACGTCGGATTTATAAATTATGCAAATTGCACGACGGCTCCAGAACTTCAAGTGAATCTTAATGATTTCGACGCGATGAAAAAAACCAAATTTCAAGGGCCAATATCGTTAGTCATTCTTTGGGCAGCAACATTGCCCAGACTTTTGCTGAAGTTTGGCCTGAGCGCACTTCACGGATGATACTGATTGCATCGACCGGCGGGAGTCGAGTTGACGCGCCTCCCGTTCCGCCAAAATTTGATTTTGCTGGTGAAATTCGTAAACTCAAGGGACCGATCGAGCCGAACTCACCGTATATGGTTTCTTGGTAGGATTCACCAATTTAGGACATAACCCCTTTTGGGAAGACCCGCGTGCGGGCGCGGTAGTGATTAGCGATTTTCTTAAATAGGCGATTAGTGGGTGTGTTTTAGTAGCCTAATGTTATCCTTTTACGCGTCTGGATCGAGTCCTACATCTGCCTCTGTGGCACGACGCCAATCATCCTCCAAGTCCAAGGAACGACAGGTCCAAAGGTAGACGATAGCCGACACCGGCAATCCCACCAACATCGCGATATCAGCACCACCCAGTGCTTTGGCCACCGGACCTACGTAGAGTCCCGAGCTAAAGAACGGAATCATCGCAATAAAGCCGGCTCCGTAGGCCGTCAAACCGCGCCAATTCCAGCGACCATACATTCCCCGCGGATTAAAGATTTCGCGCACCGAATAGTGGCCTTTGCGTACCAAATAGAAATCCACCAAATTGATGGCCGTCCATGGCGTAAATAAATACAAAAGAATTGCTAAAAAATCTCCAAATTTTTCTACAAAATTGTGAGACGAAACTAACGCAAGTCCGGTTGCCACAACCGCTGCGAAGCCCAAGGCCATTAGCCTTTTAGCCAGGGTCGATCGTGTTGGTTTCAACGAATCGAGCACACTCAATAGCGTCAGCGATGCTCCATAGAAATTGAGCGAGGTAATGGTGACCAATCCCAGCAATGAGCACAGTAATAAAGGCTTACC
>JAYVYN010000186.1:0-18958 GCA_043784265.1 Gammaproteobacteria bacterium
ACGTTGGTGCTGTTGGAGAGCTTGCGGCCACAACGCTGGATGGACCTGGTATTCGGCCTCACTGACGGCTGGTGGCGCTTTACCGATACTGACTTGCGGCAGAGACATCCCTTGCTATCGGGCGAGGGCTGGCGGAGCATTTTAAGTGAGGCGGGGTTTGTCGAGGTGGGTATGACCGACGAGGCCGGGTCCGCGCAGGCAATAATTCTGGCGCGTGCACCCCGCGGTATCGCCGTCGCTTCGCACACTGCCTGGACTCCGCCGCCAATATCCCTCGCCAGCGCCGTTGCACCCACGGCCGTTGCCGCAGAGGGAGACGACAGCGATCCGATTCGGCTCTGGGTGCAGCGCAAACTGGCGATACGTGTCGCGCGTTTCCTGCGACGCACACCCGAACAGATTTTACCCCAGACCAATGTCATCAATCTCGGTCTCGACTCTCTGATGGCGGTTGATATTCTCAGCGGGCTGCAAAAAGAACTGGGTGTGTCGATGCCGCCTACCTGGATATTTGAATACCCGACACTGGCCGCGCTGAGTGGGCACATAGTGCAACAGTTCCGCGCGCAACTCGAACTAGTAGTACGCGCCGATATCCCTGAGCCAGCACCCACCCCGCCGACTCAAGACGCTGTAACGCCGCCGCAAGCGGTAGCGCATGCGCCCACGCTACAGCGTGCTGATGAGCTTGAGGTATTACGCCTGCAATACTGTCGACCGACGGTCGCAGAGTTTCCTTTGTTACCGTTGCAGCAGTCGTTTCTGATCGACCGCATGAAGGGACGCAGTGGCTGCTATGCCTTGACAGATATCACGATCCTCGGTGCCATCGAAGCCAACCTGCTGCAAGAAGCGCTTCGAGTATTGATAACGCGCCACCCGGCGCTGCGCCTGGGTTTCCATATTGACAGCGAGCAACTCAACCAGCGCATCATGGAATCGGTGCCCGAATTCATGCTTGGGATCAACGATCTTAGTAGCCTGCCCGATGACGTGGCGGCGTGCCAACTTGATCAAGCCATCGAGACGTTCGCGCGCCACAACTTCGATTACACCAGCGGCCAGACGTTCGTCGCACACTTGTTTAAGCTCACGCCAGACACCCATCGATTCGTCATTAATTTCGATCATCTGGCCGTCGACGGTGCCAGCGGCTGGCGAGCATTGGACGAGTTGCAGACGATTTACCGAGCCCTGGCGCGTGCGGAGTCAGTGGTGCGTACTCCGATGACGAGCCTGAGCCTCAAAGAATATGTAGAAATTCACGTGGGACTACAGGACCCAGAGCGGCGATGCGGGGACGAAGCCTACTGGCTGGAGAAGTTTGCCGAGTTTGAGCCCTATCCGGATCTTCCGGAGGAGCCGGAACGCACTTCACAACTTGAAGGTTTCGACGTTCACTTCAGCAAGATGGATGCTGCCCTGGTGCGACGTGTCCGGCGCCAGGCGCAGGCGCATGGAGTCACCCTGTTTGCGGCGCTGATTGCAGGTTTCTTCAAACTACTCGCGATCTGGAGCGGTAATCAACGCATCACGCTCAATACTCCGTATGTGAATCGCCGACCGATCAGCGAGGATGTATACGATATTCTCGGCTGCCTGACAGATATCTTTCCACTGTGCGCCGATCAGGCGTTAGACGCCGATCTGTTATCCATTGCGCAGGCCATCCAGCGCGACCTGGGAGAAATGTTCGAGCACGATTCAGTATCCGGTGTTGAGATTGCGCGGGCGTTGGCGCGTAAACATCACGTCGATCCGCGTCCGCTCAGTCCGATTACTTTTTCCTCCCATTTGTTTCACAACTTCACTAACGACCGCGATGATGGCCTGAGTTTTTTCTCCAGCCGTCCGCGTACGGGCGCGCCGGAAACCTGGATGGACGTGGTCGTGCACGAGGAATACGGCGAACTGATATTGTCGTGGAACTATCTGCGCGCCCGTTTCAGCACGGAGTGGGTCGAAGTTTTGGCGGATCAGTATCGCGAGGTGCTGGAAGCCTTCTGCCGGGACGCGCGCGTGACACAGCCACTGGCGACGCGTTTGACCGAGCGTGATCAGACGGCGCAGCGAAATCTGAATGGCGATTATCGCGATTTTCCCGTCGCACTCTGCTTGCACCAGTGGTTCGAGCGCACCGCCGCCGCGCACGCCGCGGCGCCAGCGGTGATGTTTGCCGATCAAAAACTCAGTTATGCCGAGCTGAATACGCGAGCTAATCGTCTGGCGCGGCATCTCATCGCCCAGGGTGTGCGGCCCGATAGCCTGGTGGCGATCTGTCTGGAGCGTTCTACCGACATGGTGGTGTCGATACTTGCCGTATTGAAGGCTGGGGGGGCTTATGTGCCACTCGATCCGGCGTATCCGGACGAGCGCCTGCGATTCATTCTGACCGACACGGGTACCCGTGTGCTGCTGACGAATAGCGCGCGCCACACGGCGCTCGGAGAGGACGCCGCCGGGCTGGCTGTCGTCACGGTGGACGGCGACGCACAGGTGATTTCGGAACAGGATGCCGCCAATCCGGATGTTGCGGTGAGCGTGGACAATCTTGCGTATGTCATCTACACCTCGGGCTCCACCGGTCGGCCCAAGGGAGTATTGATCAGTCATAGCAATGCCGCGCGTTTATTTCTCGCCACCGAGAGCTGGTTCGAATTCAATGAAACCGACGTGTGGACCCTGTTCCATTCCTATGCATTCGATTTCTCCGTTTGGGAGTTATGGGGTGCTTTGCTGCATGGCGGGCGCTTGATAATCGTAGCCCAATCCATTGCACGTTCGCCCGATGCCTTCCATCGATTGTTGCTAGAAAACGGCGTGACGGTGCTCAATCAGACCCCCTCGGCTTTTCGTCAATTGATGGTGTTCGATCAGGCCGCGGGAGAGGAAGCGCGGCTAAGCGCCTTGCGCACGGTCATCTTTGGCGGTGAGCCCCTGGATATTCGGGTGCTCCGACCCTGGTTCGACAAGTATGGTGATCAACAGCCACGCCTGATAAACATGTACGGCATTTCCGAGACAACGGTACACGTCACCTACCGCGCGTTGCGGGCGGACGACGCGATATCGGCAGTGAGTCCCATCGGCGTGCCTATTCCTGATCTGCGTCTATACGTGCTGGATGGACAACTCCAAAAGCAGCCAGTGGGGGTGGTCGGTGAGGTCTACGTTGGCGGTGCCGGAGTGGCACGCGGCTATCTCAATCGTCCTGAGCTGACGGCGGAGCGCTTCCTGCCCGACCACGTCACGCCGGATGTCGGCGCCCGTCTGTACAAGACCGGCGACCTGGCGCGTCTGACGGCGGACGGAAAACTGCTGTTCGTCGGTCGTGGCGATGCGCAAGTCAAGATTCGGGGTTTCCGTATCGAGCCGGGCGAGATTGAATCGGCCTTGAGTGCGTATCCCGATATCGACGATGCCGTCGTGATTGCCCGCGATTCGGGGCAGGGCGATAAGCAGTTGGTGGCTTACCTGGTGACACGCCGTGCCGACACCCTCGATCTTACCGAGCTGCGCCGCCGCCTGACCGAGACCCTGCCGGAGCATATGATTCCCGCTGCGTTTGCGTGCATCGAGGTTTTGCCGCTCACCTCCAACGGCAAGCTCGATGTCGCTGCTTTGCCAACCCCCCAGGCGGCACGCAGTGAGCGTGCGCGCGAAGTTCAAGCACCGCGCAACGCGGTGGAGCGCAGGATTGCCGCGCTCTGGATGCGCGTGCTGAAACTCGATGCAGTGGGTATATACGACCGTTTCTTCGAGCTGGGCGGCGATTCGCTTACCCTGGTGCATCTGGCGGGCCTGCTCGAGACCGAGTTCGGTCATCGCCCCGAGATTGTCCAGTTGTTTGAATTTCCGACTGTTGCCGATCAAGCAGCGTTTTATACCATCGACGAACCTGCCGCCGACGCCGGGCGCAACACCGCGACCGACACGCTCGCGGTGTTGCTCGACCCAGCCGACCGCGAGGCGCACAAGCGTAAACGCGTAGCGCTGCTCAGCGCTGTGCCTGACACGCTGGAAATTGATCTGGACGTGCCGGACACGGAGTTGCCGCTATTTGTCCAGCGTCACAGTCAGCGTCGTTTCGCCACGACAGCGATACCGCTGCAGCAGTTTTCGGGCTTCTTGTCCGGCATGCGTGAAACGACGCGCGCCAGCGGTTTTCGTTATGCCTATGCTTCGGGAGGCGCGACCTATTCGGTGCAGCTCTATTTGCATGTGCGTCCCGACCGGGTCCAGGGGATTAGCGCCGGTGTGTACTACTATCATCCGCAGTTGCATCGCCTGCGACAGGTTGCCGCACTTCCCGAGTTGCCCATGACGATCCACGCGCCGGCCAATCAGCCGCTGGCACGCGACGCCGCCTTCCATGTATTTCTCGTATATGAGCGTGCCGCCATTGAGCCCATCTATGGCGAACGCTCGCGCCACTTCGCCTTGCTCGAAGCGGGCGCCATGGCGCATCAACTCGAGCTATGCGCCGCTGCCCACGGCATGGGTTTATGCCAGGTGGGGGGTATCGGCTTTGAGCGTTTGCGGGAAACTTTTTGCCTGAACTCCACGCAGGTGCACCTGCACACACTGGTGGGCGGTGCGCCGTCGAGCACGGCTGAAAACCCCCCGGAAGAAGCCTTGCCCGGCGACGCAACGAATGGTTTGCCGCCCATCGTGCCGGATGCCTTACATCGCCATGAGCCCTTCCCGCTCAACGATATCCAGCAAGCCTACTGGATTGGACAGACGGGCGGCTTCGATCTGGGCAATGTCTCGGCACATTACTACCTGGAGTTCGACAGCCGCACCCTTGATATCGACCGCTTTGAGGCCGCTTGGCAAAGCGTGGTCACACGCCACGATATGCTGCGCGCCGTGATTCGCGCTGACGGCCGTCAACAGATACTGCAAGACGTGCCCGCCTATCGCATTGTTTGCGAGGACTTGAGCGCACGGGATGGCGAGGTCGCTGAACGCCATTTGCTGGCAACGCGTGAGCGCATGTCACACCAGGTATTCGCGGCCGACCACTGGCCGCTATTTGAAATATGCGCTCATCGCCTGGCCGATGGACGCGTGCGTTTGCACTTCAGCATGTCGTTATTAATCGGCGACGTCTGGAGTGCCCAGATTGTGTTCGGCGACTTACGCGCCTATTTCGATGACCCCGCGTACCTGCCACCGGTTTTGGCCTTGTCGTTTCGTGACTATGTCCTGGCGGAGACCGGACAGCGTGATTCTGACCTGCATCGGCGTTCGCATGCCTACTGGTCACAGCGTGTGCGCGAACTGCCGGGTGCCCCCGATCTGCCCCTCGCGCAGAGTCCATCGAGCGTTACCGTGCCGCGCTTCACACGCCTCGCCGGCGATTTGGATCGCGCGCAATGGCAGAGCCTGAAATCCAGGGCGGCAGCACGCAATCTGTCCCCGTCCATGGTCTTGTGTGCCGCCTTCGCTGAGGTGCTGGCGACCTGGAGCAAGAATGCGAATTTCTGTATCAACCTCACTACGTTTCAGCGTTTCCCTTTGCACGCGCAGGTCAATGAGATCGTAGGCGACTTTACCGCCTTGTCGCTGCTGGAAGCAGATTGCAGATCCGGAGGCTTCGAGTTACGGGCGCGCCGCATGCAGGAACAATTGTGGCGCGACATGGAGTATCGCTACGTTAGTGGGGTACACGTTCAGCGGGAGTTTGGACGTCTGCACGGGCGGACCAGTGGCGCGGCTATGCCGGTGGTGTTTACCAGCACGTTAATCGGTGACGAGGGTGGAATCGGTGGCGCACTCGCCCCCGAGTGGATCGGCGAGCAGGTGTTTGGCAGTTCACAGACGCCGCAGGTCTATATCGATCATCAACTCATGGAACAGGCTGGACGGCTGGTCTTCAACTGGGACTACGTGGCGGAGTTGTTCCCCGCAGGGTTGGTGCCGGATATGTTCGATGCCTTCAAGCGGGTGCTGGTCGCGCTGGCCGACCACGACGACGCTTGGCAATGCACCTGGGGTGAACGCGTAGTGCGCTTGATCCCGGAACATCATCTCCAACAGCGCGCGCAGACCAATGCCACGGACGCGCCGCTGTCGAGCGCGCTGTTGCATCAGTTATTTTTGGATCAAGCACGGACAGCGCCAGAACGCGTTGCCATCATCGCACCGGAGCGCGAGCTGAGTTATGGCGAACTCGAACGTGCCAGCCTGCGCCTCGCCGCGCGTTTACGTCAGTTGAATGTGCAGCCCAATACGCTGGTGGCGATTGTGATGGATAAGGGGTGGGAGCAAGTGGCAGCGGCGCTCGCCATTCAATGTGCCGGGGCGGCCTACCTGCCGCTCGATCCGGCCTTGCCCAGCGAGCGCCTGCAATACCTGCTGACGCACGCAGACGTGAGTTGTGCGCTGATCCAGCCGTGGCTGGAAGAGAAAATAGATTGGCCGGAAAAATTAACGCGCATCGCAGTGGATACCGATGTGCTACGCGATGGCGATATGCTCGAAAATGCGCGCGACGTGTGCGCGGCGATTACGCCGCAGGATCTCGCTTACGTTATTTTCACCTCGGGCTCTACGGGGATACCCAAGGGCGTGATGATTGATCACTGCGGCGCGGTCAATACTGTGCTTGATATCAATCAGCGCTTCAAAGTGGGCGAGCAGGACCGCGTGTTCGCGCTTTCGTCGTTGAGTTTCGATTTGTCCGTCTATGATATCTTTGGCACGCTCGCGGCCGGGGCTGCCATTGTATTGCCCGATGCGCATCGGGCCCAGGAACCCGGGCATTGGTTGGAACAGATCGCCAGCGCGAACGTCAGCATCTGGAACTCGGTGCCCGCGCTGCTCAGCTTATTGGCCGATCAGGCGCAAACCAGCGACCGTCCATTGCCTCCACATCTGCGCCTGTGCATGCTGAGCGGCGACTGGATACCGCTGGGCTTGCCGGATACCCTGCGTCGCTTGTTACCGCATGCTGCTATCGTCAGTCTGGGTGGCGCTACCGAAGCGTCGATCTGGTCCATTGCGTACCCGATCGATACGATTGATGCACGTTGGCAGAGCATCCCTTACGGGCGACCCCTCGATAACCAGCGCTTCTATGTATTGAATGAGGCGCTCGCGCCCTGCCCGGTGTGGGTCCCTGGGCAGCTGTATATCGGCGGAATTGGTCTCGCTCGGGGTTATTGGAAAGATCCTGCGAAAACCGCCGACAGCTTCATCACTCATCCACATACCGGGGAGCGCCTGTATCGAACCGGCGATCTCGGGCGGTATGGGTCGGACGGTAATATTGAATTCCTCGGGCGCGAAGATCAGCAGGTCAAAATCAATGGCTACCGGGTCGAATTGGGAGAGATCGAAACGATCCTGCTCCAGCATGAGAATGTTAAAGAAGTGGTCGTGCAGGCGGTCGGTGCTGCTGACCGCGGCCGCCGTTTGGTGGCCTACGTGGTGGGCGCGGATATTCCTGATGTTGAAGCATCCGATAATTTGTTACCCGCCGCGACAATTGCCTTACCAGCCCCGCGTTCCGATCAACCGGGATCTGCGCCGATGGAACTCCCGCTTGATTTGGGGTCCCTTGCCCACGCGCTGGAGGAACTGAGCTGCGTCGAAATCGACGGTCAGCCGCATTATCTCTACGGTTCGGCCGGCTCCAGCTATGCGGTTCGAACGTATCTCGCTATTGCGGCGGGTGTCGTGCCTGGACTTGAAGCCGGTGTGTACTACTATCATCCAGAGCGGCACGCGCTGCTGTGGGTGGCGCCGTGCCCCGATAGCGGGGGCACCGGCTCACCGTCTTTCGATGTGTATTGCGTTGTGCAGCTCGCCGCCCTGGCCCCCCTGTACGGTGATCAGTCGGGCGCGTACGCGATGATCGAGACCGGGCTGATGACCGAGCTGCTAAAGGGGAGTGTGGCGCGCCAAGGGTGGTCGATGCGACCTGCTCGTGCCCAGTTAGCGTGCACCGAGGTGCTTCTGCAGACCGATAACGGCTTGGTCGTGCTTGCTGCAATGACCATCGATACTACCCGGGGAAAGTGGGATGTGTCGCCAGAAACGCTAGGTGCGGCAGCCCTCGAAACCATCCGCGCCGCGCTACCGCGCTTCCCGGTGCTGGTAGAGAATGAGGCACGTGAGGCACTCAAACTCCGCCATGCGGCCTGGCTCTCGGAATGGAATGAGTCAAAGGCGGTTATGCTCAATCGCGTAGCCGGGACTCAAACCAGCGAGGCACGTTACCGTGCTCGCAAAAGCTATCGCGAATTCGATACTGCACCTGTCCCGCTGGCAACATTAGGTGAATTGTTGAGCGGACTCCACCTTTTACTGACTGATGACGACACCCGTGCCGACCATGACGATATGACGGTGCTAGTCCACATCAAGCCGCAGCGGGTGGCCGGCATAGCGCCAGGGTTCTATCGACTCGAAAACAGCTCGGCAAGTCTTGTGCCTCTGGCACCGTCAAGCGTGCCAGGCACCGATCTGCATTATTTTGTGAATCGGAATATCTACACACAATCGGCATTTTCAATTTATCTGGTCGCCGAGACCGACCGACGACTCGATTTGGCGCTCAGGATGGCGGGACGTGTTGCACAGTGGTTGGATCTCACGGGCCCATCCATGGCAATCGGTTTGTGTCAGATTGGGAGCTTGAACTTTGATATCTTGCGTCCCGCGCTCGGTCTGGGGCCGCAGGCGATCTTGTTGCATAGCCTGCTCGGTGGGGCATTCCGTTCCGGTCAACCGGCCCAACTGGCGGAACGATTTCCGGAACCCGACGGTGATCCGCGCACCCAGTCCTTGCGTGGTTTCTTGCGGGGCAAGTTACCCGCGTACATGTTGCCGACGAGTTACGTATTCCTGTCGCAGCTGCCGCTCACAGCCAATGGCAAAATCGACCGGCGTGCGCTTGAGCAGGATCTTGAAGCAGCCCCGGGGGGCCGTGCCTACGCCGCCCCAAAAACCGACGTCGAAGTAGAGCTGGTTGAACTGTTGGCGGAGGTCTTGGGGATAGCGGTCGAGAAGATCAGCGTACACGATAACTTTTTCGATCTCGGCGGGGACTCGATGGCGATCATCAAGCTGCATGCTCAGATTGAGCAACATTATTCCAGCCAGTTGCAAATCGCTGACCTTTTCCGTTATCCCAACATTGCCGCGTTGGCCGAGGCTTTGGTGGCCGCCCGTCAAGATAATGTGTCCGAGACAGTGGTCAGCTCGACAACAGCTCCCAATCGGCTGAACGCTGGAAGGCGCGCCAGCACGCGGCGAGCCCAACTTCGGGAGCGTCACCGCACCGAGGAGACGCAGGAACCAGATGACAACCAACCCTAACGCGACGCCGATAATCGAGTGCATGACGTGTTCATTCCTAGTCCGGCAATGATTCACGTACACAGCTCATTTAAGCCTGCTGCCAAACTGTTTCCGTTTCAATCGCGCTGGTTCAATAGCGACGTGGGTCCGGTACATTATGTCGATGAGGGTAGCGGGCCGGTGTTGATTCTGCTGCATGGCAATGCGATTTGGAGCTTCGCCTACCGGCACATGATCAGGCTGTTACGGAGCGACTTTCGCTGCATTGCCATCGATTACCCAGGTTTTGGCCTATCCGCACGACCTAGGCAATACGGTTATACGCCGGCCGAACACGCGGCCGTGGTCGTTGCATTAATGCAGCAACTGACGCTCGACGAAGTGATTCTCTGTGGGGAAGGGTATGGCGGCCCCATCGCGTTGGCGGCGGCGCTCAGCGCGCCCGAGCGGGTGCGCGGACTGGTGATGGCTAACACCTGGTTCTGGCCGACTGACTGGTTTTTTAATCGCCTCATCGGGACGCTCATGTGTGTTCCCTGGCTAAAACGCTGGAGTATGGAGAAGAATTTTTTCGTCGAAAAAATTTTACCGCGGGGTGTGTCGCGGACTATGGAGAATGACGTGATGGCCCATTACCGGGGTGTTCAGGCATCGACGGAAGCGCGTATTGGCGTTGCTGAGCTTAGTTGCCAACTGGTTGCAGGCCGACGGTGGCTTGCCGAGCTGCAGCGCCAAGTAATGGTCGAGCTTGCCCATAAGCCGCTTTTACTCGTTTGGGGCAGGCGCGATCCAGCTTTTCCGGCAGGTCATTGTGTGCCACGTTGGCGCGCTGCGTTTTCCCATTTCACCTTGCTGGATTTACCGCAGGCGCGGCACTTTGTGCAGGAAGACGAGCCCGAACAAATCTGTGATGTCTTTCAGAAGTGGCATCAAACCCTTGATGCAAGTCTGGATGCACAGCAAGAGAGGAAGCGTGTATGAGCCTGGACGAATCCGACGATGATGAATTGGATGATATTGCCATTATCGGCATGGCCTGCCGTTTTCCTGGGGCTCCGAGCGTTGAGAGTTTCTGGAATAACCTACGAAACGGTATTGAATCCATAAAGTTTTTTTCAGACGAGGAGGTGCTAGCGGCCGGGGTCGCCGCCGAGCGCCTGCGCGAACCCGGCTATGTGAAGGCCGGGGGGGTTATCGATGATATCGACAAGTTTGATGCCGCCTTCTTTGGTGTCAGCCCCAAAGAAGCCAAATATATCGATCCGCAACACCGGATATTTCTCGAATGTACTTGGACGGCGATGGAGGCTGCTGGGTATGGCCCGGGCAGCCATCCGCGCGCAACCGGCGTTTACGCAGCGGCCAATCTGAGCAACTATTTACTGTTCAACATCCTGCCGACAATGGGTACGGCATCCAACATCAATCTTCAAATTTTGATGGGTAACGATAAGGACTATCTCGCGACCTATGTCTCTTACAAGCTGGATCTGCGGGGCCCGAGCATCGCGGTGCAAACGGCGTGCTCGAGTTCGCTGGTGGCAGTCCACCTCGCGTGTCAGGGCCTGATAGATGGACAGTGCGATATGGCGATTGCGGGCGGGGTATCGCTGAATCTTCCCGAGCACGCAGGCTATTCCACCGAAGATGCTGTGATCTTGTCGCCAGATGGGCATTGTCGCGCTTTCGATGCAGAAGCGCATGGCACAGTGCCCGGCGATGGTGTCGGGGTCGTAGTGCTGAAGCGTCTGGCAGATGCCCTCGCAGACGGCGATACGATACATGCCGTCGTACGTGGAACCGCCAGCAACAACGATGGATCTGCCAAAGTCGGCTTTACTGCGCCTAGTGTCGACGGTCAGGCCGCGGTGATTGCCGAAGCGTTGGCGATGGCGCGCGCCACGCCAGAATCGATTAGCTACATCGAAGCGCATGGTACCGGAACGGCACTCGGCGACATGGTGGAGATTGCCGCACTCACCCAAGTCTATGGCAAGCGCGGTGACAAGCCCCCGCATTGCGCTCTCGGTGCGGTCAAAGCCAACATCGGGCATTTGTGGACTGCTGCGGGTATCGCCGGATTCATTAAGACCGTCTTGCTTCTGAAGCACCGCACCTTAGTACCCAGTTTGCACTTTCGTGCAGCCCATCCGCAGTCCGCATTAGGGCTTAGCCGTTTTTACGTCAACACGATCTTGCATCCTTGGGACAACAATCAAAGAGTGTGTCGTGCCGGCGTCAGCGCCTTCGGTATTGGCGGCACCAACGCCCATGCCATCCTTCAGGAAGCGCCTCCCGTCGCAACCTCGCCGCGTGCAGTGGAGCGGGGCGAACATGTGTTGGTGCTGTCTGCCAAAACCGAAACTGTGCTCAAGACACTCGGGCAGCGCTACCAGGATTTTTTGACCGCTGCTCCCGGCGTGTCCATCGGCGACCTGTGCTATACGGCGAGCGTGGGGCGCACGCATCACGTACACCGCCTGGCGATATGTGCCGCCGATTTACCTATGCTGCAAGTCCAGCTTCGGGCATTTCTCGATGGGCAATCGGAGGTATGCTGGCAGACGGGACGCGCACTTGAGGCCTCTGCCCGACGGTTGGTGTTTGTCTGTTCGGGCGTGCAACCCCCGCCGAGTGCAATGTTGGCTGGTTTAATTGAGCGGGAGCCGGTCTTTCGCCGTGCCTGGGAACGATGCGAGGACGGATTGCGCCGCCTTTCGGAAGCGTCCCCGTCGTCTTTACTTTCCATAGACGACAACCCCCGGTACGCCTCGCTTAGAGCCTGTGCCACGAATATTGCTCTAGCGGAGCTGTGGCGCTCCTGGGGAGTGCAACCAGACGCGGTTCTCGGTCTTGGCCTCGGAGAATACGCCGCCTCAACCATCGCGGGCACTTTGTCGATCGAAGACGCCATGTTCCTGGCCGCCAGCCACGCGCAAATTATGGAAGATCCCGCGGGCGATAGCGCGCACGCGTCAAGCGCAACCTCGCGCCTAGATGCCATGCGGCGCAGTGCTGCCGCGTTGGTGCATTCAGAGCCAACGATTAGCTGGATATCGAGTGTCAGCGCCCAACCCGTCACATCCTCGGCATTGATCAATGGAACGTACTGGTCGCATTTATGGGCATCGTCCAGGGACGAAACGCAGGTGATGAGTGCGCTACCGACTCTGGGATACAGAATCGTTATCGAACTCGAAGACCGAAGCAGAGATAGCGCGGCGCTTGCAGCATCGATGACGCGCGTAGACGGTCTGTGGTGTACGGCATTGTCGAGCGAAGAAGGTGGACAAGCCACGACAAGCCAGGCTTTGGCCGCGTTATATGTTCGTGGCGTAAGCATCAATTGGCGTGCTTACGATGCTACTTATCAACGTAGACGAGTGCTTTTGCCGACTTATCCCTTCGAGCGCGTGCGCCATTGGGTTGAACCGCCCGCTACGCGGGAACGGCAAGCGCCAGCGGAGGAAGATAAACCCATCCATCCTTTGCTTGGAAAACGCTTGCGCTCGGCGTTGTCCTCCCGCCAATACGAGAGCGTGGGAGATCCCGGTCAGATGGTCGGGTCGCTCGCGGGAGCACTCCCCAAGGATGCCGATGTCATCGGCGTGGCCCTGGCCGAGATCATGCTGGCCGCGGCCTGCGTGACCTTTGCTTCCGAGTCGGTCATGCTCCACGACATCATATTGCATGGACACCGAGAGGTGACGGGCACACCGCTGCTACAGACCATTGTCACGCCCGAGTTCAGCGCCATCACCATAGAAATTTACGCCGCGACTATAGACGGGGGAGGGAATGAAACCCGTTGGCGACGACTCGCCCAAGCTCGTGCAACTGTATTCGAGAGGCCAAATGTCTCCAGCATGGCTGGCTCAGAAGCTGAGGCGGTCCGGAACCGCTGCGACCAACGGTCAGGTAGTGGAATCCATGAACGCTGGCAGACCGGCTCGCAGGTTTGGCAGGGGAGCGACGAGTGGTTGGTACGCTACACCGGAAAGAAAAAACAGACGCACCTCGATCTGGGGGCATTGGCAATGATGCTGTGCTTGCCGGGCGATGTGGACGGCGGTTTTGCTGTCAGGCCCGTACGCATAGAGGGGTTACGTCTTACCCGCAGCCAACAAAATCTCACAGCCGCAGACGATAATCTTTGGATACACCTGCGTCGCCATAAGGACGATGCAGCGGTCTTTGATTTACGATGTTTCGATGCGGGCGGGGCGATTACGCTTGAGCTGCTGTCGATCCATCAGAGTCAAATGTCAGGGATTATCCCAGCTATGATCACGCAGCCAATCCAACCAAGCCTGTATGAGCATCTGCTCGATATGCCTGAAGCGCAGCGCACCGCGCATATCAGTTTATATCTGCGAGCACAGATTGCGCGCACCGTTGGAGTCGCGGAAGAGGAAGTACCGCTCAACGAAAGTGTGTCCGCGCTCGGTGTGGATTCATTCAGTTTTATGGAGATCGCCAACGCCGTGCGGCGTGATCTCGGCATCGAATTAACGCCGGGTGATTATTACGAGTACGCTTCCTTGGCGGCGATGTCCGCCGTGCTGATGGAGCGACTCCAACTCACTGATACAACGGTGTCATCGACTGGCCTCACGGACGGCCCGCACCGGATTGCGGAGGCGGTTTCTGTGCCGACGCTGCCATTGAAGGCCTTGTCGACGGTGACTGCAAGCGCTATCTATACCCCGTTACTGGTGCGTATTCAGCCGAAAGGTTACCTGACGCCGCTCTTCTGTCTGCATCCCTCAGGCGGGCAGGTATTCGTCTATCACCCACTTATTGGGGCTCTGGGGAGCGCGCGTCCCATCTATGGAATTCAGTCGCGCGCGTTGAACGACTATCGCCTTGAGCATGCGAGCCTGGATGATATGGCAGCCGATTATGCTGAGGTGATGCGGCGACAATATCGCGAGGGGCCCTACCATATTCTAGGATGGTCCATGGGCGGTCGTTTAGCGCTAAGCATCGCAAGGCTTTTGGAGCAATCCGGTGAGGTAGTGGGATTTGTCGGCCTGTGGGACTCGCGCGTTCCGACACCTGACTTCGCCGCTGATTTGGATGAGCCGGTGCCGGGCATTACTATGGCTTATGGGGGTGCCATGTTGACCGCTATTGAGTCGCTTACACCGACAGACCGCAAGGCTATGCGCGAGACACTGAGAAATGCAAGCCCGGACGAGCGGTTGCAGCGCATGATACTTTGGAGTCAGGAACGTAGTGTGTTGCCTGCCGATATTCCCTTTAGTCTGCTGTTTCAGCAGGCGGCGCTGGTGGATCAGCATGTCGCGTTACTGGATGCACAAACCCCCAGCATAGTGCGCAGCGATCTCCATGTATGGTGGGCACGTGCCGTAATGCAGCGCTGGCCGCCCACAGACTGGACCGCCTATACCCGTGGCGAGGTCTTTACGCATATCGTTGAAGGTGATCACTTCAGTATGGTGCGGCCGCCTAATATCCACACGCTTACCCAACAGCTCAAGGGGGCATTGGAACGTGTAGAACAGGGATTTAAGAGTATCGCTACCTTGCAAGCGTCTGCGGCTAACGGCGTTTTAATGGCCCCGATCCATGATGGGTTTTTATGATTCCTGATGACTCCGTAAGGCATGTATAAGAGTGAAACGTACACCGAGCTGGACGATGATGGAACTCTAGTGCGTACCTGGGGCGGCCCACATGAAACCCTGTGTATGCCGAGAGATTCGGTACACCTATGGTGCCAGACGCTAGAGGCTGCAACTCCTTTAAATCCTGTGTTTTATCCTGTGCTAAGCGAAGAGGAACGCCGACGTGCGAACGCATTTTATTTTGCCTCAGACAGAATGCACTTTGTGGCTTCGCATGGCTTGCTTCGCTATGTGCTCGCGGCCTATCTCGAATGTCGCCCAGAAGCACTCCACTTTGATTACGGGCCATACGGGAAACCCTTTGTGCGGCAGACCGGGGGGAGTGGGTTGGAGTTTAATCTTTCCCATTCGCGAGGGATGCTTTTGCTCGCGATTAGCCAGGGCTACGCGGTGGGTGTGGATATTGAAAACGTGCGCCAAGATGCCTCCCTGTTGTTAATAGCTGAACAACATTTCCACGCTGATGAGTTCCAGTGCCTCAAGGCATTGCCCTCCGCTCTACGCCGTGACGCCTTCTTTCGTTGTTGGACCTACAAGGAATCGGTAATGAAATATTGTGGTGACGGGTTGCAGCGCCCCCTGCACACCATCCCGGTACCGAGGCACTATCTGGAAGGGGAGAACACATGGCACGCATCATCGTTAAATGGCATGCCCATCGTAGTGGAAAATCTTCGCCCCGCACCCCATTTTATGGGGGCGCTTGCGGCTAGAAGCGCGATACCCCGCATTGAGCATTGGTCTTGGCCGTCTCCATTGACGCTGGTATGAACGTCGAAGAGGCTTACGCAGAATCGATTTGATCTCTCGCGATTTCGTCTCGACGGTGGTTCATACTACTGGTTGCTCCCGTGCTGAGTTGCTCGCCCACTCCGTTTGCCCATGCGCTTTGAATCCGGACTGTGGAACTCACCTCTTCCATAGACTTCAGCTTTAACCTCAACTTCAAGATAAGGGTTTAGAATGCCGCACGATCGTAAAGTGGCAACCAAGGATTGAGTAATGACAAGAGTTTTTTCGCCTTCAACAGCAACTAAAAGTCTTGTCGATATTCTGGGTTGGCGCGGTGTACACCAAGCCGAGGCTGTCGCCTATACTTTTCTCTTAGACGACGAATCTCGTGCTCCTATTGACCTTACGTTTTCTCAGCTTGACCGGGAGGCGCGCGCACTGGCGGCCATTATTTCTCGAAGTTGCGCCCCCGGTGACCGTGCATTGCTACTTTTTCCTTCAGGGCTTGAGTTCATCGTTGGCTTTCTGGGTTGTTTGTATGCGGGGGTGATCGGGGTGGCCGTACAGCCGCCACGCAAGAGCCAGAATCAGCTTCGTTTGAAAGGCATCATTGAGGATTGCCACCCGCAAGTAGTCATAAGTACGTCCGAGATTTTTACGGTGGCACAATCCTCTCGGGTCGAGAACCCACTTTTAGCATCACTCACTTGGGTTGTGAGTGATGCTATTAATGTGCCGGCTGATGACTGGCGGATACCAGCCATCAGCCGGAATCATATTGCGTTCCTCCAATACACTTCTGGTTCAACGGGTAGCCCTAAAGGCGTGATGGTGAGTCACGGGAACCTACTGGACAATTTAGCAGTGATGTATCGCAGCTTCGGATTATCGCAGCAGAGCCACATGGTGAGCTGGTTACCCCACTTTCATGACATGGGACTCATCCTTGGTCTGTTGCAGTCGCTATACGCAGGTTTTGCGACTACCTTCATGGCCCCTACGAGTTTCGTACAGAATCCAAAACGATGGTTGCAGGCAATCTCGGGCAAATCGAGCGTTATTGCCGGCGCGCCCAATTTTGCTTACGACCTCTGCGCGCGCGTTATAAGTAATGCAGATGTTGCGGCACTTGATCTGAGCGGATGGCAGGTCGCGTTTAATGGTGCCGAACCGGTACGTGCGAACACCCTGCGCATGTTTACGGAGAGGTTTGCTCTCGCCGGTTTCCGGCCTGAAGCCTTTTACCCATGTTACGGCATGGCAGAAGTCACGCTCTATGCAAGCGGCGGCAAGCCGGCCGCAATGCCCGTTTATTTCGAGGCCGATATGGGTGCCCTACGCGATGGTGGGTACTTGATACCCGGGCACGGTAAGGCGACGCAGACGCTGGTCGGTTGTGGACACGCAGGGGAGGGGCTCGAAATTGTCATCGCTGATCCCGTGACCTTAATGCGGTCCCCAATAGGTAAAGTTGGAGAAATTTGGATCAAGGGCACAAGTGTGGCCCAGGGATTCTGGAAGAAACCAGAAATTACGGAGGAAACTTTCCGTGCTCACTTGGCTGATTCTGGGGATGGCCCCTTTCTGCGTACTGGTGACCTAGGTGTGTTGGTCACACACCAGTTATATATCGTCGGCCGTCTCAAGGATCTGATCATCATTCGCGGCCGCAATTACTATCCGCAGGATCTCGAGCGCGTCTCGGAGGCAAGCCATTCTGGCCTGCGTGCGGGTAATGTCGCAGCGTTTTCCATTGACATAGATGCTGATGAGCAACTAGTCATCGTTCAAGAGGTTAATCGTACTGCGTTGCGTAGCTTCGATACCAAGGCGGCCATGGATGCTATTGCTCGAGCAATCACTGAAGAATTTGATATTGCTCCATATGCAGTGGTGCTGGTATTTCCAGCCACGATACTTAAGACATCAAGTGGCAAAATACAACGACTTGCCACCAGGTCCGCTTTTCTGGACGGGACCCTAGAGGTCTTCGCGCAGCGACGGCGAGATGGGGTAGATTTGGTGCCAGCCTTAGCGTTGTCCTTAATCACATAGTGTACACGCGGTGCATCATGCATTCAGCTCGGCAAATCCGAGGATTACGTGGATCAACAGGACATGTGCATGGCGGGAATGTTTTTTTCATTGTAAATGTTCAAAGCTATCCGTGCATCCGGTTAGTTCGCAAATGATTCATCTGATTGCAATTGTTGCTCGGATAAAGGTTTGTAGACGTTATAGCCCGCCCGACATACACATAGCTGGCGTTGCCACATCTCTGTGTCCTAACCGGTACTGTTTGACGTACTTAAGTACACTTGGTCCAGGATGCTGCTTGATCCACTTAAAAAGCTACGTTTCTCAGCGCATAGGCTCGCTCAAATGGAGGCTACTGGTAGCACTAAGTTGTTGGTGGGAAGACTAGTGCCTTGTCGGGTCGCGGTCCTTATAACGGATGCGGCACAGATGGTCGGGGTAGTCCTTGAGGTCGGTGACGCCGGGATAAGAATCATGCCCGTGCTGGGATTTATGCGATCAACTGGGACGGAATAAACGTACATGAGTCGGCGGATTTGATGCGTGTGACGAAGAGGTGTCACTGCCGGATGTAAATTGATACAGGGCGCCGATTTAAAACTGATACACCGATTTGAGAAGATGGCCGGATTTTGAAAGCGGTCGTGATTACCAACGAGGTGTATGTGGAAATTGAATTATTGAGAAAGCACGGCATGAGCTTACGCAAGATTGCCGAAGAGGTAGGGTGTGCGGTGAACACCGTACGGAGTCATCTGAAAGCGGACGCGTTACCGAAGTACGAGCGCACCCCGGTGCGCGCGAGCAAGCTGTCGCCGTTTGCAGATTACTTGCGCGAACGCCAGGCGGCCGCCCATCCGGCGTGGATCCCGGCCACCGTATTGATGCGTGAGCTGGTGGCGCTGGGCTATCTTGGCGGCCACAGCCAGCTACGCGCCTATATGCAGGGTCTCAAGCCGACACAGCCCGGTGATCCGGTGGTGCGGTTTGAGACCGCGCCGGGCGAGCAGTTGCAAGTTGATTGGGTCGAATTCCGCCACGGTCGCGCCCCGCTCTACGCCTTCTGCGCGACGCTGGGTTTTAGTCGCATGAGCTTCGTCGAGTTCGTCACCGACATGAAGGTCGAAACGCTGATCGCCTGCCACCAGCACGCCTTCGAGGCGTTTGGCGGCATACCGAAGCGCATTCTGTACGACAACATGAAGACCGTAGTGATCGAGCGCGAT